>DATGLK010000044.1 GCA_035294265.1 Candidatus Binataceae bacterium | reverse complement strand
ACCCCAACACCATCGCCGACCCCAACACCATCGCCGACCCCAACACCATCGCCGACCCCAACACCATCGCCGACCCCAACACCAACGCCAACGCCAACGCCGACACCATCGCCAACGCCAACGCCAACGCCAACGCCGACTCCGACCCCGACGCCATCTCCGACTCCGACACCGAGCCCAACCCCGTCGCCAACGCCGAGCCCGACGCCGTCGCCGTCACCCAGCCCGACAGCTTCGCAGTCCCCGACCCCGTCGCCTTCGCCAAGCCCAACACCCTCGCCGAGTCCAACGGCTTCGCCTAGTCCGACGCCGTCGCCCTCGCCAAGTCCGACGGCTTCGCCCAGCCCGACACCCTCGCCGAGCCCGACACCCTCGCCCTCGCCGAGTCCAACGCAATCGCCTAGTCCGACGCCGTCGCCCTCGCCCAGCCCGAGCCCTAGCCCGCGGCCGACTCCCTCGCCCTCGCCGATAGCGCCAACCTCGACCCCGACTCAGGGGCCGGTGGTGACGCCGACGCCGACCAGCGAGCCGCCCACGCCGACTGTTACGGCGGTTCCGACCCCGGTTCCGGGACAGCAGTCGGGGACGATCTATGCGCCCAAACCGGTTGTGGTCAGCAGCACGGGCGGGCAGAACGTCAACGCCGGCGCGTTCAGCTATGTCAACAACACCACCAGCGTGCAGCAGATTCACTCGGCGGTAGTTACGGCCAGCAATCCCGCCGCTCTGGCCTCGCTAACGCTCAGCGTTGCGGGCACCAACCAGAGTGTGACGGTGTCGCCGGTAACGGCCAGCAACACCTTTAATTTCAATCCGCCGGTGACAGTAGGGCCGGGCCAGACGGTCGCCTTCGCCATCACGGCCCAAACCGCCAACAGCCTGGCGACGGCCGGCCAGGGAGCGATTTATGCCGCGCTGTTAGGCCCGGGCGGCGGCCATCACGATGGCGGTCCGCTGACGCCGCTGGGAGGAGGATTGCTGATGGTGGGTCTGATGCTGATGCCGCTGGGTAATTGCCGGCGGCGGCAAGTGGCGCTAATCGCACTGGGTGGCTTGATGCTGGCGGTGGCTCTGGCCGGCTGCGGGAGCAGCAACGGCAGCAACCACGGCGGAACAGGCACTTCGCAGTCGGTGATCGGCGGCGGTCCGCTGGCCAATCCGATCACGCTGTCAACCGTGTCGGTCAATAGCGCTGGCGGCAGTGCGACCAGCGTCCAGCAATTGACCGCGATCGGTTACTGATAGGCCGCGGAAAAAGCCTGCTTCGCGGCCTGTCCGAATCCTCTCCCCCCTGGCCAGGGGGAGAGGAAGCCATCCTTGATGTGGGGTTGCTTTTCAAGCAGGGTTAGGATTTTCGCCCACCCCAAGGGTTTTCACCACCTGCAACGGCTGTGACGCGGTGGCAGGCGCCACTGGATCACCTCGCTCCGCGCTTGACGCCTGGGGCGAAAGGCGTGAGGCGACCTACATGAAGTTGCGCGTATGGAGCGAGGAAAGCTCGGCGGCATCCTGGGCGGCGAATCCCAATGCCAGCAGGCGTTTGCGCCGTCCCTCGTCCATCGCCGTGACCAAGCCGATCACGCGCCGATAGCCGGCGGCCAGCGCGGCCGGTTGCCAGGAACCGGCCGCCAGCACGATCAGCGCGTCGAAGACTTCGCCGTTGAGGCCTGCAGTATCGCGCAGGGCGTGATGGCGGCGGCGCACGGCGGCGGCCAGTTGCTCGCGCAGCGCGGGCTGCTGAGCGACGCGCTCATGAAGATGGCTGAGGGCGAAACCGACGTGACGCCCCTCGTCCTGAGCCGCCAGCCGGCAAGCGGCCTCGGTTACCGGGTCGGGTGCATGATGGGCCAGAAACCCCAGCAAGGCCAGAAAGCTGCCTTCGCCCAGCACCGAGAGCAGAAAGGAGGCGCAAGCGAAATCGGCTTCTTCCAGCAGAGTCTTGAGCGAGGCCTGACCGCCAGCGCTGGATAGCCCCGGATGGTCGCGCTTGAGAGTGGCCCGGCGCGTGAAGACTTCCATGTGGCGAGCTTCGTCGCTGGCTTGCACCGCGAGAAGTTGAAGGGTTTCGCGAAAATGGGGATGGATCTGCGTCAAGAAGCGGCTTGGCACCAGTAGCGCGGCGGTTTCGTTTTCGACCAGATAGGTCATTACTTGGACCACCGCGTCCTCGACCTCCGCCGGCAGGTCGAAGGGCTTGTTCCAGGGGATCGCGCGATTGGGATCCCATTGATTGGCCGCCGCCTGCGCATACAGCCGCGCGCTGTCCACGGTCCAGACCTCGATGCGCTCGGCCAGGGGAAAATCGAATGGCGGCGCGCCCGCTTCCACCAGCGCACCCCTGGCGGCGAGCCCCCAACTTGCGAGCGCATGCCCGACCACGGCCCCGCGCCGGTGCCCGTTGGCGTGACCGGCGCGCTGCGCGCCGGCCCAGCGCTGCGCCGATGCCGCGCCCGCTTCGACCACCAGCGCGATCCCGTGGGGATGGCGGCGCGTCTCGAGCAGGGTATGTCCTTCCTGCCGGCACCAGCCGCGCAGATGGGGCTCGAGGTCGGGGGCGCTGCCGATGATGGTTAATTTGTCGCCGGCTTGCAGCGCGCGCAGGGCCTGTTTGACCAGCAGATAGCCGCCCTCTTCGAACGGCAGCCCCTCCAGCTCTAGCGCCATCGTGCCGCCACCTGACTTACGAACTCGTCGGCGGTGTGAAAGCGGGCGACCGCGGCCGCCAGTTGCTGGTAGCCGCTAGTGCGCCCAGGCAGCCAGCGCTTGAGGCCTTCCAGATCGAGCAGCGGCCGCACCCGCGGGTCGGCGTAACTCATGTCCAACAGCAACTGGCGCAGGTGCTGAACCGAGGGGGTGGCGGCGGCGTCGGCCATCACAGTCAGATTGCAATGGTCGTAGGGTGGTGTCTGTGCCAGCACTCTGAACGAGCCGGGCGGCAGGGTGCCTTCGCGGCTGAACAGCGTCAGGTTGCCGTCCAGCATCGCCGCGGCGTCGGCCCGCCCACGCATCAGCGCCTGCGCCGCGTCGCGTTCGCCGCCGATGTGATCGCCGTGCTTGCCCACCAGGCGGTCGAATCCGAGCAGCTCATAATCGCGCTCGGGCAGCAGTTCGTGGCCGCTGAGCAGTTCCATGGGAATGAGCGTGGCTTGGGGAGAATCGGCCGCGCCCACAGCTAGCTTGCGTCCGCGGAGATCGGCCAGATGTTTGATCGCGCTGTCGCCGCGTACCACCAGCACCGAGGTCAGATCGCGATCGGAATCGCGCATGCACAGGGCTTCGACCTCGCGCCCCAGGCTTTTGCCCAGCATCAGGCTTTGCAGCCAGGCCAGCGGAGAGTTCCAGGCGACATCGATGTGGCCGCGAAAATGAGCTTCGACCTGACGCTCGTAGTTGGAGAACAGGACGTAGTCGAAGTTCAGGCCGTGGGCGCAAAAATATTCGCGGAAACCCTCCCAGATGGTTACCACTTTGGGATCGTAGGCGACGGCGCCCAGGATAAGTGGGGAGGAAGCGAGCGTAGCCATTAGAACAACTCCATGCCGCAGACCGCTTTGCCGATGAAATCGTAAAGCACGTCGGTGGTGGGAGCCATCGCGCCCGCGGCCCGCGCGTCGCGAAAATAGCGCTCCACGCCAACGTCCTTGCGAAAGGCCGCGCCCCCGCAAATCCGCATCGCCAGGTCCAGCACCTCGTTGGCGCTTTCGCCCGCGGCGGCCTTGCACTGAAGCACCCGCAGCATCGTGTCGGCGCGCCCCGATTCAAGCGCGGCCAACGTATCGGTTAACAGCGCGCGCGCCAGGTCGGTCTTAATCCGCATCCGTGCCAGATAACTGCGGATGGTGGGCAGTTGGGCCAGGCTGCTCTGGGTGTCGGCATGGCGGATGGCCGATGCGTGTTGGGCGCTGCGGCTGACGGCGGCTTCCATCAGACCCGTCGAGCAGGCGGCGTTGAGGACGTTGAACAGGGGCAGGACCACTCCCATCATGATGGCGAAGCCGCCGCCGTCCTCACCCAGCATCGCGCTGCGCGGCAGGCGCGCGCCGTTGGCGGCAACCGGGGCTGAGTCGTTGCCGCGCAGACCCAGGCCGTCGAACCTGCCGTTGAGCGTCACTCCCGAACTCTGGCGTGGCACCAGCCACAGTGTGCTGAGGCCCTCGGCTGCCAGCGGCTTGGAGGACCAGACATAGGCGGTCGCCGTCGAGGCGGACGTGACCCAGCTCTTGCGCGCATCCAGGACGACGTCGGCGCCGTCGGCGCGCGCGGTGCTCAGCGGAGCCCAGAAATGGCTGCGCGAGCCCTCTTCGCTGAAGGCCAGGGTGCTCAGATGCTCGCCGCTGGCGGTGGCGCGCCGTACTTCGACCGGGGCGTAGGCCTCCAGGACCGCGGCGCCGCAATAATGCATGCACAGCACCATTGCGGTGGAGGCGCACTCGCGCGCCACCCGCTCGATGATCGCCGCCGCGCCGGCAGCGCCCAGGGCCAGGCCGCCGACTTCTCGGGCGCTGACAGCGCCGAGCAAGCCCGCCGCTTTAAGCGCTGCGATAGAAGCCGACGGAAAGCTGCCCGTGCGATCGACTTCTGCCGCTGAGGGTCCGATAGTTTCGCCGCATGCCCGCTCCAGCAGAGTTTGGTAAGGCTCCGATAGTGTCATCAGTACCTCGCTATTCGCGGCCGTGGCCGCGGCGAGGCGCTGTTTTACGGCTCGCTACGGCACAGGGCCAGGGCGCTCGAATCCATCGAGCCGCCCGCAGATTCAACGGCGTGCCAAAAGCATGGGACCAAGCCCTAGCAAATTAATTCAGGTTCGGGCAAGGGCGCGCCGCGCACGGGTCCCAGAGCGATGGCCATAAATCGGTGCGCGAGGAAGCAGCAGGTTCCCTTTGGGACTTGCCCGGTTCGATTGGCACGTTCCACAGGCCGGCGCCTTTCTTCCGCCATCCCGCGCTAAGCGAGTCCGCCGGCGCAGTCGCTCGCGCGGTCCCGCGCGCGTCAATCGGCTGCGCCGGTCAGATGGCCGGGCTCGCCTTGGCAGAAGCGAACGGGAGCTGGAATTAGCTGGGGCGGCGGCCGATCAGCAACGGCTCGCGCAGATTGAGCACGGCGGGAATCTGCTCGCGCAGGCGCGCAATCTCGGCCAACGCGGCCGCTCGATCGGCGCCTTCCTCGCGGCGCAGCCATTGGCCGTTCAGCCACTCCTCGACGTGGGCAAATTCGATCTCGAAGCTGACCGTAACCGCGATCGCTTCCAATCCGGCCGCGGCGTAAAGCTTGCGATACCGCTCGTGATCGACGGCGTCCTCGCCTTCCATCGTCATCGCGCCGAAGACCAGCGGCTCGAAGTGCTGCCACTGCGCCGCCGGCATCATGCCGCGCAGATCGCTGCGCAAGCCGCCGCGCGGCGACAGCGTGGCGATCAGGGTGCCGCCGGGTTGCAAGACGCGGGCGATATCGCTGACCGCGCGGGCCAGGTCGGAGGCAAAGATCAGAACGTGGCTGCACAGCACCAGGTCGAAAGTGGCGGAGCGAAAGGGCAGCCAGCACATGTCGTTGCGCACCAGCAACGGCGCGGGCACGGTGCGCGCGCGAGTTTCCTCCAGCATCGCTTGCGCGCGATCCGCGCCCACCAGCCGCCTTACATTGGCCATTTTGGCCAATTCGGTGGTGAAGCTGCCGTTGCCGCAGCCCAGATCGAGCACCTGGCGAGCCCGCCCGAATTCCTCATTCAGAGCCAGCAGGACAGCGTCGCGTCGGCGCCGATGGTATTCGCCGGCACCGTAATGGCTCGCTATCCGATCGAATCCGCCGGGAATGCGCGCTTCACCCGAAGCGGCTTTGTGCACGGGTTTTGGATCAGTCATAGGCGCAGTGTGGCCGATCGCACGGCTTGGTGGCAAGCACCGAAGGCGGGTTAACCGGGCCTGGGAATCTGCTACTATCGCGGCAAAACTCCCGGCCCGCAGGAGCGCGTCATGATCGTCGATTTTCAGCATCACTTCACCCCGCGAGAGCTCTTCAAGGAAGATCCCGGCGACAAGATGGTTTTGTCCTACGACGAGACCGGTGCGCCCAGCTATACCTCCCATCGGCTGCTGTTCGACCTCGATGAACATATCCGCATGATGGACACGGCGGGAATCGACGCGGCGGTGCTGACCAGCGGCGCGGGGATGTGCGCCGGATTGGAGCGCTCGCGTCTGATCAACGATCGCGCGCGTGCCGCCGAGCGCGACTATCCCGGTCGCTTCATCGGTTGCGCCCACGTCCATCCCTTGGGCGGCGAGCCAGCGATGGCGGAACTCAAGCGTTGCAAGCTGGAACTGGGCTTCCAAGGCGTGATCATCACTTCGGAAGTGGACGGATTGTTTTTGGACGCGCCCCAATTCGAGCCCTTCTGGCAGACGGCCGAGAGCTTGGGGTTGTATGTCTTTGTGCACCCCGCGCTGAAGCTCAACTTTCCCCAGCCTTTTGATGCCTTCGACACCGCCCGTTCGGTGGGGCGCGAGTTTTCCCTGGCCCTGGCGACTATCCGCCTGATTAATGGCGGGGTGTTCGACCGCCATCCCGGACTAACCGTGCAGATGGCCCATCTGGGCGGCGGGATCGCCTCGGTGCTGGGCCGCGTGCGCAGCTACCAGGACAAGGATTTTTGGGGCACCGCAGGAAATCCCCGCCACGGGCTCAAGCCCGAGCACGATTTCGACTATTACCTGCGCGAGCGGATAGTGTTCGACACCGCGGGCTTTTGCGGCGCGATCAGTTCGGTCAAGGCCTCGCTGGTGGAATTGCCCGCCAGCCGAATCGTGTTTGCCAGCGATTACCCGCAGGAAATTCGCGCCCGCGAGGCGGTGCGATCGTTCGTGGCCGAGCTTCGCGCCCTAGGCGCCACTGGCGAGCGGATTCTAGCGGGCAACGTGGGACTACTGCTGAAGGAGGCGTCGCGCAAGCCAGCGGTCTCCTGAGCGCGGCGACGGTTTCCTCTCGCCACTAACGCTGGGCTCGTGACGAGGTGGTTATACTTTGAGGCGAGCGAAGGGTCGGCGCGCCGCGCGCGCTTAATCCTGGAAGCCTAATTCCTTAAGCCGGGACAGCGCGTCCTCGCGCGCTTGGGCATGGACCATCAGGCGTGCGGGAACCGCTTGGGTAGTGCCGAGGATCCGCGAGGATTCCTCGTCGAAGACGAAGCATTCAACCCCGGCGTTGGTCAGCAGATCGGCGGCCATCCTGACTTGCAGGGCGTCGGCGGCAAGCACCTGAACTAATTCCTCGGGATTGATCGCGTCGTTCATAAGCTCCTCCATTCCTGGTAGGGTGCTGGGAAACCCAGTCCTGCGAGGCCGGTGCACACGCCTGAAAGCAGCACCCTGCGTAAAAGATGGTTTCCTTCCTCAATCTTCTCCCCCTGACCAGGGGGAGATAAGAGAGAGGGAGCAGGTTGCGGAGGCTTTTTCCGCAGCCTGCCAAGCTTAGCACGGAAGCTGCTTTGCCAGCGCCGTCTTGGAGGTCGGCGAGCGTAGGCGCAGATAGACAAAAGCCGCGGCCGCCAACACAATCAGGGCAACGATCGCATTGTCGAAGCGATGCAGATAAGGAGCCAGGGCGCGCCAATGCTGCCCCAGCTTCATGCCGGCGAAGGCCAGCGCCAGGCACCACAGGTAGGAGCCGAGCAAGGTGTAAATGCTGAAGCGCCACAGCTCCATTCGCGCCACGCCGGCGGGAAAGGCGATAAAGGTGCGAATCACCGGCATCAGGCGGGCAAAGAAGACCGTGAGCGAGCCCCAGCGGGCAAAGAAGCGCTCGGCCAAAGCCAGTTCGTGCTGGGAGATGAGGACGTAGGCGCCGTAGCGAATGAAGGCGCGCCGCCCGCCGGTCAGACCGACCAAATAGGCGACGTAGGAACCCAACAGGCAGCCGATCGCGCCGGCCACCGCCACGGCTTGCAGTTGGAAGCGGCCGGTGGAGACCAGGTAGCCGGCAAACGGCATGATCACTTCCGAGGGCAGCGGAATGCAGGCGCTCTCCACCCCCATCAGGGCCACCACTCCGCCGTAACCCAGGGTCGCGATCGCTACGATGATCAGCGCCGACACCTGGGACATCAATTGCTCAGCCATGTGCAATTCTTTCCTTGCTGGGTTGAAGTGGCGGGGCTAGTTTAGCCGCTCGCGCGCAGCGGTAAAGCATTTGTAGCCCGGCTCAGGTCTCGGGCCCTTCGCTGCTACTAACCGCCCGCAAGCGCCGATTGAGGTCGTAAGCTGCGCTGATCAGGGCGACATGGGTAAAGGCTTGAGGAAAATTGCCCAAGTGCTCGCCGGCCGCGCCCAGCTCCTCGGAGTAAAGGCCCAGGTGGTTGGCGTAGGACAGGGCCTTTTCAAATAACAAGCGGGCCTGCCGCACGTCACCCGCGCGCGACAAACATTCGATGTACCAGAACGAGCACATGCCGAAGGTTCCTTCCTTGCCCGACAAGCCATCGGGAGTCTCGTAGCGATAGACCAGGGCGTCATCGAGCAGCTCGCGCTCGACCACATGCAAGGTTGATAGCCAGCGCGGATCGACCGGGCTCACGATCCGCATCAGCGGCATTATCAAGCAAGATGCGTCCACCGCGTTGGCGCCTTGATATTGCGCAAAGGCGCCACGTTTGGCGTCCCAGTATTTGGTCATGATGTCGCGATAGATCTGGTCGCGGATCGGATGCCAGCGCTCCAACGGCGCGGGCAAGGAGCGGCGCGTAGCCAGCCGAATCGCGCGGTCCAGCGCCACCCAGCACATCGCCTTGGAATAGAGATAGTCGCGCCGCTCCGAACGAAATTCCCAAATCGATTCGTCCTTGTCGCGCCAATGCACGCAGACCCATTCGATTAGGCGGGTAAGGTTGAGCCAAGTGTCATACGCGATCGGCTCGCCGAACTTGTCGTAGAGATAGACCGAATCCATCAGCTCGCCATAGATGTCCAATTGCAACTGGCTTAGCGCGCCGTTGCCAATTCGCACCGGCGCCGATTTGCGGTAGCCCTCCAGGTGCGGCAGGGTTTCCTCGGGAATGTCGGAGCGGCCGTCGATACCGTAGACCACCTGCAGGGAGCCGTCGGGTTTGAGTTCGGCGCAGCGCTGTTCCAGCCAGCGCATAAAGGCCCGCGCCTCCTCGGTGAAACCCAGGCGCATTAGGGCGTAGAGCGAAAAGGAGGCGTCGCGAATCCAGGTATAGCGATAGTCCCAATTGCGCGAGCCGCCAATTTGTTCGGGCAGGCCGAAGGTCGGCGCCGCCACCATCGAGCCATAGGTCTGCGAGGTCAGCAGCTTCAACGTTAGCGCCGAGCGATTGATCATGCCCAGCCAGCGGCCGTGATAACTGGAGCGCGCCAACCAGCGGCGCCAATAATTCATCGTGTCTTTGAAAGCAGTGGCGACGTAGTCGGGCGCGGTGGCGGGCGAATCCTCGCCCGAGATCGCCGGTTCCAGGACGAAATCCACGCTCTCGCCTGCTTTCAAGGTGAACTCCGCCACCGCCGCCCCCTCGTGCGCGCGCAAAGCCACCGTGGTGCGCAGATTGAGCGCGGTACGATCGGTGCCGGCGGAGATGAAACGGGCGCCCTGCTTGCCGATCTCGAGGTAATGATGGGCGCGAGCGTAGTCGAAGCGAGGTGCACAGATCATGCGGAACTTGACTTCGCCGCGCACCGTGCGTGCACGTCGCACCAGCGTGTGCGGCTCGCTGACCTCCTCCACCGGCATGAAGTCCGACACTTCGGCTACTCCCTGCTCGGAGAGAAAACGGGTGAGCAGAATGTTGGAATCGGGCAGATAAAGCTGTTTGTGCCGGACCTCCTCCAACACCGGCGCTAGGCCAAAGGTGCCACCGTGATGCTGATCGAGCATCGCGGCAAAAATCGTGGGAGAGTCGAAACGGGGAAAACACATGAAATCGATCGAACCGCTTTGGCTGACCAACGCCACGGTGTGCAAGTCGCCTACGATGCCGTAGTTCTCAATCGGGTGATAGGCCATATGTCCTCCCCGCCGCGTCTACCCACCGGCGAAAGTTTCATCTCCAGCATAGCAAGCCTGCCGCCAGCAGGCGCCAGGGCGCGCGCAGCGTACCCGCGCCGCCGGCCATGCTATTCTGCTCGCTTGGGCGCGGCTTTGAGACGGCGACCCTGCGCTATCTGACGTGGCGGAGGCCGGCATGCCATTGCTTACGCGACCACGAAGCGCACCATTATGAGGAGACGCGATACGAGGAGAAAACCATGAGGCAGCTATTTGCAATCGGCGCGGCCGCCATCCTGACCTCGCTAGCGCTGGTCCCGCGGGCGCGCGCCCAGGTCTCCGCGGGCGAAGCCGACTATCGCGACCATTGCGCAGTTTGTCATGGACCCACGGGAGCCGGCGATGGGCAGGCGGTGATGGTCCTGACCGGAATGCAGCCGGGAGATCTCAGCCTCCTGGCCAAGAACAATGGCGGCTCGTTTCCCACCGCGCGCGTGTTTGCCGCGGTCACCGGCCGCGACTCAATTCCGGCCCATCATCTGGGGCCCGGTGGGATGCCGCTGTGGGAAGGCGATATGCGCCGCGCTGGCGGTCCCAGTCTGACCAGTCCCGCGGCCGCTCAAGCCCGCGCCTGGGATCTGGTGCGCTACGTGCAAAGCCTACAGCGCTAAGCCGGTCAGGAGCGGGGAGATGATGGAAAGTAGTCAACTGCAAATCGCCAAAACCGAGTTGCATGTGGAAAACGGATGCGTGGTGGCGGCGCAGCCGCTGGCGGCCCAAGCCGGGGCCCAGATCCTGGCCGACGGCGGCAACGCGGTCGATGCCGCCGTCGCCACCGCCTTCGCCCTGGCCGTGGTCGAGCCGATGATGAGTGGGCTGGGCGGCGGCGGAGCGCTGCTGGTGGATCTGGCGAACGGGGGCGGCCAGCATGGAATCGATTTCCATCCGCGCGCGCCGATGGCCGCCTCGCCCAGCATGTTTGCACTCGATCGCGCCCGCAGTTCGGTAGGCATGTATGGTTGGCCGGCGGTGGTGGATGACGCCAACCTACTCGGCCATCGCGCCGCCGGCGTTCCCGGCGCGGTGGCGGGGTTGTGCCGCGCCTTGGAGAAATGGGGCCGGCTGAGTTTGGCCCAGGTCATGGCGCCGGCGATCGAACTGGCGCAAGAAGGTTTCGAGCCCGACTGGTTTCTAAGCGCGATGGTGGCCGCCGACGGCCGTGAAATTCGGCGTTGGCCCGCGCTGGCCCAGGTCTTTCTGCCCGACGGGTTGCCCCCGCCCGCCCGTATTCGCAGCTATTTGGCCGCGCCGCGCCTGCGCCAGCCGGACTTGGCGCGCACCCTGCACCGAATCGCCAGTCAGGGCGCGGCCGAGTTCTATCATGGCGAAACCGCTCAGCTCATCGTTGACGAGATGGCGCGCCGAGGCGGCCTGCTGGGTCGCGCCGACCTCGCCGCCTATCGCCCAATCGAGTACGACGGGCTGCGGGAAGTGAGCTATCGCCAGATAACTATTTCTTCGATCCCCAGTCCCAACGGCGCCACCACGATGCTGCAGGCGCTCAATCTGCTGGAGGGTTTCGATCTGGCTGGCGAAGGCTTTCTGAGCGCTGCCGCCTTGCATCTGATAGCCGAGGCGCAACGCCTGGCCTTCGCCGACCGGTTCGCCCATCTGACCGATCCCGCGGTTGCCGCGGTACCGCTTGATGGCTTGCTTTCCAAGCAGTACGCCGCCCAGCGCCGGCGGCTCATCGATCCCCGCCGCGCGGCCGCTCATCCCATGCCCGGCGATCCCTGGCCCTTCGACCCGCATGGCGGCACGCTTGGGGCCAACCCCAGCGGGCGCGAGCGCGAAGGCGGTCACACCACCCATCTGTGTGTCGTGGACCGCGAGCGAAACATGGTCTCGCTGACCAACACGCTACTGGATTTGTGGGGCAGCCATGTGATGGTGGAGCGCACCGGGGTCCTGCTCAACGACGCGATGGCGTGGTTCGATCCGCTACCCAATCGGATCAATTCGATTGCGTCGGGCAAGCGCCCGTTATGGGCGGGTAGCCCGGTGCTGGCACGACGCGACAATCGTCCCTGGTTGGCGCTGGGCGCGCCGGGTGGGCGCAGGATTATCTCCGCCGTGCTGCAGGTTTTGCTCAATCTGATAGATTACCAACGCGGGCCGCAGGATGCCGTAGCTGCGCCTCGTATCCATGCCGAAGGAGCGACGTTGGAGCTCGATTCGCGGCTGCACGCGCAGGCGGCTGCGCACCTGCGCGCGCTAGGCCACCAAGTTCAGCAGTCGGAGGAAAGCTTTCTGGTTGCGAACTTTGCGCGCCCAGTGGCCATTACAATCGAGCCGACCCACCCGCAGTTGCGCAGCGGTGTGGATGTCCTGCGCCCGGCCACCGCGGTCGGCTTCTGAGAGCTTACGACTCGACTTGTGGTTGCCCTTCGCTTCTCGTGCAAGCGGCCGAGGCCGTAAATTGCCCCTCGCGATCCCGCGCCACCGCCGCCAGACCCGCGCGTCCCAACCCGCGCATCAGGATCGCCAAGCCCTGAGGCGAACCGGGCCAATGTCTGGCCAAACGCTCGCGGCCGCTGCGGTCGGCGACCAAGCGCAGCACCACCAAGACGACCAGGATATCGTCGGCGCAGCCAAGGATCGGGATAAAATCCGGAATGATATTGACGGGCGCCGCGGCGATGTAGAAGCCCGCTCCACAAACCGCCATTCGAGAGCCGCGCGAAAGGCTGCGATCGCCCGCCAGCCGATAAAGCAAGCGCAAGGTATCGGGCATCAAAGTCAAGGCTTGGCCCAGCGACAAATCGCGCGGCTTGAGCAGCCAGGCCGCGAGCCCCGCGGTTGCCCAGAGCGATACCAAGGCCACCAGCGTCACAATCATCCAATGGCTCATGGAATGCCATTGTCCAATGCGATGGGCGGGGCGTTAAGGGTTTTTCGCGTGCCGGCGCGCCAATGGCACGCGGGCGCCTAATAGGTCGCCCGCGCGCGCACTTACTGCGCCCGGCCGCGGCTGGCCAGTTTGTCGATCTCTGCCTGAACGGCGGCGCTGGCCTGACTCACGAATTCGTCGCGATGGCCCACCGCAAAGGCGTAGCTGTCGCGCCGGGGCTCGCGACTGCCTTGAAAATGGGGATGGACATACTGCGCCATCAGCTCGTAATGGCGGCGAGTGGCAGGCCAGTCCGCCCAGTTGTGCGCCAGCTCGGTTATGACTCCGAATCCGCCCGAGCCCTTGAACAATCGTTCCAGATATTCGATCGCGTCGTCGGGGGTGCCGATACATGCGGTGCCGCTTTCTACCAGGAATCGCGAGGGGTCTTCCACCTCAGGCGGTAGGATGGGAAAAGTGGCGATTTCGCGAAAATAACGGCAAAACTTCTCCAAACCAAAGCTGACATTGGCGTGCGCCTGCTCGCGGCTCTCCGCGATGTGCAGCATTCCGACGATGCGCCAGTTGCGTCGATCGGGCTGATGGCCATGGGCGCGCGCGGTCTGCGCGTAGAGCGCCCAATTCGCGGCGTGCCGCTCCAGCGCTTGCGGCGAGGTCCCGCCGATCGACAGCATGCCGATCCCGTATTTGCCCGACGCCAGGGCCCCCACTGGCGAGCGCGAGGCCGCCACCGCCATCTCCAGGTGGGGACGGCTATAGCTGGCAAGTTGCAGCCGCGCCTGGTCGAGCGTGAACCAATCGGTCTTGCGGCTGACACTTTCGCCGCGCAGCAGTGCCACAATGACTTCCAGCGCCTCTTCCATCATCCGCCGTTGATCGCCCGGGGCGATGCCGATTTTCTTGGCGTCATGCACCAGCGCGCCGGGACCCACTCCGAACATGGCCCGCCCGCGGGTGAGATGATCGAGCAAGACCATGCGGTCCGCCAGGATAAAGGGGTTGTGATAAGGCAGGGAGACGACACCTGTACCCAAGCGAATATGACGAGTGCGGGCAGCGGCGGCCGCAATTATCAGATCGGGCGCCGCGATGATCTCGAAACCGCCGGAATGATGCTCGCCGATCCAGACTTCGTGATAGTTCAACCGATCCAGCAGCTCGATCAGCTCCAAGTCGCGCTCCAGCGCCAGGGTGGGGTTAACTTCGAGCTCGTGGAAGGGCGCCAGAAAGACGCCGCTGCGTAAATTTCGCTCGTCCATAACTGAGCTCTCAGCAGGACCTGTTAGATTAATTTTAACGCTCCTATAATCTGGAGAGCTTTGCAAATTCTGCGCGCCAGCATCTTGGCCAGCGCGCTCAAACCTCGCGAAACTGCGACAGGTGCGGCGTACAGGCTACCGGCGTACAGGCTACGCGATTACGTTGGCTTTTAAAGGACATGGCCGCTTTCATCACCGCCCGCCACGCGGGCGGTGCATCTGACACGTCAGCGATCCCGACGGTTACATGACCGAGCTTTCTTCCGACTCAGAAGCTAATTGACTCCGTCGAAGGCTGCGCTTTTCTCCTCACATAGCCTCGCAGGTGCCGCCCAGCACCAAAGTACTACCCATTATGGGCGTTACATAAATCACTTTGCCGCCAGCCCCGACCTCCAGGCTGGAATTCTCCTGCGTGCCGATGCAGTACTGCGAATTGTTCCCCGCATCGCCGGTATATTCCAAATTCCAGCTTCCGGTGCCGTTGGAGTTTAGGGTGTAGGTGCCCGAAGCCAACAGGTAGTTGCAAGTGGCGTAGGTGCCGTCTTGAGATGAGAGGACCGCGACCTTCTTGCTGGCGGTAATCGTTCCAGTCCCATTGGCGCTGAAGGTCGCGACCCCGTGGACATTTACGGTTTCCCCGGAGGGGAGAGTATTTACGCCCTGCAGGATACAACTATAGTTGCCATTAACGGTGGCGTTGGAATAGGTGGTTGCGGACTCGCCAGCGCTGGTTGCGCCCGAGCTGTCGGAGCTGCAAGCGGTAAGCAGCAGGACCAGGGATCCAAGAAGCGCGCCCCGCAGAGCCCGTTTCAAACTTCGGCTTGTTTTCACTGAGCAGTACATCTGGCTACCGACCCGTTCCAATATGAAGGACTGTTATCAATCAGGTTCACCGTGTTGCCGCTGTTGCTCCAGGTTGCGACGGCTGCCGTGAATGGCCCGAAGGCGCCACAATTTCTCTTCGGTAGCGGCAGGCTCGCGGGCTGCCAACCTTGGAGATATTGATTGCCGTTGGAAAGAGTCGCGACCGCACTTGAAGAATCGATCTGGTAGGTGTTCGGTGGTTGGGAGAAATTCCACAGCCCGCCGCTGGAGGCCGTGCTTTGGAACTGGCACCACAGGTTCGCCTGCTCCCAGATTTCTGATGTCACGCCGTAGGTTCCGTAACCAACATAGCTGCTGTTGGGATAGAGAAAAAATTGCGCCGTGGACGGATTGGTCGGCGCACTGAATGCTGACGTATAAAAAACCTGGGGCAGTGTTACCGTGCAGACGTAGGAAGAAGGCAGTTGCTGGCACGATTGGCCGCCACATACGATTGCAATCCCGATCAACAACAACCACGCCCGAATTCTTGGCATCTCCCTCCCCTGCGTCTGAAAGCGATTTAAACCGGAATTTCCGTATACGGACCTAGCCCCTGTGCGAAGGGGTCTTGAGCGTGATGACGTGATCCCGGTTGCATCCGTATATCCGGCCTCTGGAAATGGGGCGTTTGTGATGGCCCCGGCCCTGATGGATTTGCGCGCGTCTTGATCAATTTAACGGCCTTTAACCGGCGTTTCCATTATGACCCATTAACCGACGCTGGATGCTGCCTATTCCGCTCCAAATAAGTCAAGGCCCGCAGCCTTGTGAGACGTCGAAGCGTGCTGGGGTCTGAAAACGGACCAAGCGGCCATCTTCATGGCGCCAACAGCGCGCCGCCGCCGCCGCCGGCAGGTGAGCAGGGGTTTTCCACGCTATTACTGGCGGTGGAGGGCGAGCTGATCGCCTTGCTGCTATACTCCGATCAGATTCGCCCGGAATCGGCCGGCGTCATCGGCGCTTTGCGCCAACGCGGAGTGCGCGAGCTGGTGATGCTCACCGGAGACAACCAGGCCGCCGCGCGGGCGGTTGCCAACCAACTGGGCATCACGCATTTTCGCGCCGAGGTGCTGCCGCAGGAGAAGGTCGCGGTGGTCAAGGAACTGCGCGGGCGTGGACGAACGGTGGCGATGGTCGGTGACGGCATCAACGACGCTGCCGCGTTGGCTCTGGCCGACGTCGGCATTGCGATGAAAAATGGCGCCGATATTACTCATCAAACCGCCAACGTGGTCCTGATGCATGATGATCTGTCCAAGCTGCTGCTCGCCCTTGACCTATCCCATCAGGCCATCAACCTGGTCCATCAAAACTATGCGCTCGTGGCTGGCCTCAACGCAGTGGCGATGGCACTGTCGGTGGTGGGCGGGGTGCTTTCGCCCGAACTAACCGCGCTTTTGAGCAACGGTTCCGCAGTCGCCGCTAGTCTCAACGGCTTGCGCCCGGTGCTGCGGGTGTGAACGCCTCCCCGGCCCCGTCTGCCGCGGGTGCTGCCAAGACGAGCAAAAATGTTCCTGAAGCTGGCGATCCTGGCGGTGGCCCTGGGCTTGGACGTGTGGGCGGTGTCGGCCGCCGTTGGAGTAGCGCGCCCTGACCCCAGCCACAGCCTGCGGCTGGCGCTGCTATTTGCCACGGCGGAAATCGCCATGATGCTGGGCGGCTACGCCGTGGGACAAGGCGTAGGCCATCTGCTGGGCCAATTCGCCGCCTACGTTGGCTTTGCCCTACTGGCGCTGATCGGATTGTTGATGATGTTTCAGGCTGATGCCCCACGCCGCTTGTCGCTGGCGGGCGGGGCTGGGATAGCGCTCACCGCGCTTTCGATAAGTCTGGACTCGCTGGGTGTGGGTTTTGCGCTGCCCGCCGCTGGAGTATCGATGCCGGCGCTGGTCGCAACTGTGGCCGTGAGCACGGTATCGTCCACCTTTATGGGACTGGCCCTGGGCGCGCGCTTGGGTAAGCGCTACGGCTCAGTCACCGAAGTCATCGCTGGCGCGCTGCTGGTGATCCTGGCGGTGGTCTTCGCGCTAGAGCGCTGGCACGGAGGGCGCTTGTAATCCGCAATCCGCTCAGGAGCTGCCCCTCAAAGCGGGGCCACTCGATTCCACAGCCACAGCACGCGGTTGTGCCGCTCGTGGCCCAAAAGGCTGATCGAGCCCGGCTCCAGCCCCAGCATCCGGCCAGCGTCAGGGGGGAGTTCCAACCAGCAGGCGGCCAGGATGCGCAGGATGTGACCGTGGGCGAAACAGGCGACGTCGCCCTCGGTCGCGAGGGCGCGCTGGATCACGGCTCGAGCGCGCGCCGCGACCTGCTCCAGGGTTTCACCTTGCGGCACCGGGCCACTCCAGATCGACCAGTCGGGGACCTCCTTGCGAATGTCGGGGGTGGTGCGCCCTTCGTAGATTCCGTAGTCGTATTCCTGCAGGTTGGGTTCGATCTCGGCCACCCCGCCATAGCCGGCCAAGCGGCAGGTCTCGCGTGCGCGCTCGCGCGGGCTGGTCAGAACCAGGGCGAAGGAGCGGCCAGCAAGCTCTCGGCCCACTGCCAGCCCCCGCTGGCGGCCCAGATCGGTCAGCGGAATTTCCGTACGCCCGGTATGCTGACCTGATTGAGTCCATTCGGTCTCACCGTGACGAATCAGCCAGATAAGCTTACCGCTTGCCATAATAGCTTCTCCTTACGACTACGGCCCGCTTTTCCCAGGAGCCTTGGGCCGACGCAATTTCCAAACCCGCAGATGCGGTTGGTTTCTAATATGCGTTGTAAACATCTGATTCAACAAAAATGCTACCCTAAAGAAGCGGTAGCTTGCGCCGGAATTCCGTCTACCACAATTCGATCCAAGTGGGCCGAACTGGCCGATCGTGCAATATCCGCACTTGGCAAAGGGATGGCGAGACTGTTAAAAAAATTTGCGCGGTTTTCCCCTGCAAAGTTCTTACCTCGTGCCGCTGAACCAGAGCGGACGCGAGGTTTGAGTCCACTTTGCCCGGGGCTGTGGCTCGGGATGCGCGCCGTTGGGGAGATGCGGCCGGCTTGGTACAGTAACTCCAATGCGTGCGCTGACCGCGCAGCGCTCGTTAGGGCTTGAAGAACTTGCCAGACCAACACCACGATCTGCTGAGCGAACATTATCGCATCATTCGGCCGTTGGAAGGCGGGAGCGGCAAATGGGTCTATCTCGCTCACGATGTGCATGCGATGGGCCGGATCTGCGTACTGGTCGAAATCGTCGACCAAATCGACGAGCCGGCCCTGCAGGCGAGCGCCGTGACGGCTTTCAATCACGAGGCCGAGCTGATAGCGGGCCTGCGCAATCGTCATCTGCCAGCCCTGTACGCCTGGTTCCATCATCAACACCATCATTATTTTGCTACCGAGTTTATCGCCGGCCAGAGCCTGGCCGCGCGCCTAACCGAAGTCGGCGGGCGGCTGGATCAGCCCCATGTGATTGATCTCGCGCTTGCGCTTCTGGATGGCTTGGAAGCCCTGCATGGCACGCGGCCGCCGGTGGTGAGCCACGACCTTAGTCCCAGCGCGATCATCATGACGCCTGGCGGCCGCTTCTATCTGGCGCACTATCCGCTCGCCCGCCATTTTGCCCTTCAGCCTCATGTCAGTGCCCGGATGGAAGACTATGCGCCAGCCGAGCAATACGCCGGTTTGAGCGAGCCGCGTAGCGACCTGTATGCGTTGGGTGCTCTGATGTACCATCTGCTGGCCGGTCAGCCACCGGCGCGCAATTCGCCCTTCGTATACACCAGCGCCAGAGCGGTGCGGGGCACCGAGTCGGGTCGGGTCAGGTCGCTGGCCAGGGTGCCGCGCGCGGCGGTGCTGACCCCCTTGCGCGAGTTGTGCCCGCAATGCGCACCCGAGTTGGCGGAATTAATTACCCAGGCACTCGATCCCGAGATTGAGCGGCGTCCTGACGGCGCTGCCCAGATGCGGGCGCGTCTGCTCAGCCTGCAAAGTCGTCTGCCTACGCCCGAATTTGCGTCCGCCACGCCCGCGCTTAACGCTCCGGCGGTGATCGATGAGGAGTCGCAACCCGGCGACCATCCAGCCCCAGCGTCGCTGTCCGGGCGCGAGATGGAACTGCGTCTGCGCGAGTTGGTTGGCGAGGCGCTGACCGCGGCGCTGAGCACGCTTGCCTGTCCGTATTGCTCTCGCCGGGTGCAGGCCGGCGCTAGCTACTGCCCCTTTTGCGGCCAGCCCTTGGGCACGCCAGCCCTGATGGCGCCGGCTGGCCGCTCGCGTGTGCCAGCCGATGATCGAAAATGGCGCCGATGGTGGGTGGTTGGGTTGACGTTGGCGGGCTTGATGTGGCTGCTAGCCGTTGCTGTTTACTATCGGCACGCGGCCTCCCCGAGCGCCGATCTTTCGCGCGCGCGCCCACCCAAAGCCGCAGGCAAAGTAGCCACGCACCTCAATCCGTCCCCTTCTCCCGCCCTGGCGCGCTTGCTGCAGGATGCCGCTAAGCTTCAGACCCTGCCCCCGGGCGGCAGCGCGCAAGCGCTTCGCGAGGATCTGATCCTGCGCGCGGCCCGGCTCAATCCGCCTGCTCCACTGCCGCCCTGGGCCCGTGATTTAATCGACCAGGGCGAGGCGGAATTGCGTGCCGCCACCAGCCCCGAGGAGTATAAGCGAGCGGCCGCCAAACTGAATCGCGGGTTGCGCGCCGCTCCCTGGCTGGCCGACGCATATCTGCCTCTGGCGCAGGCGCTGGCCCAAAGCGGCGATCGGGAGGGCGCGATGGCGGCCTACAAGAACTATCTTTTAGCGCCGCCAAAGGGTGCCGACGTCGGCGCGGTGCGTCGCGCGCTGCTCGCTTTGCAAAACGGCGCACCGAGCGGGGAGGTCGATCAGGAACCCAGCTTGCCCGCCTCGCAGGAACCGACGGAGCCGCGAGCAGCGATCGCAGCCAGCCGGCCGGCGGCGCGGCTCCCGGATTTAGCGGGCTATTGGTATCGCGTCGCGAGCGGGATGGCGCCGCCCAGCAGCTCGCAGCGCATCAAGATAACTCAGGCCGGCGAGCAGGTCCGGCTGGAAATCGTCGACGATTGTGGGCGAGCAAGCTGCGCTCCGGGTTCGGATGCCTGGCGACCCTATCATTCCGATCCCGACGACCCGTTGTCGGACTATGGCGGTCGCTACTTGCTCAGCGAGCAAGGCTTGAGCTTCGGGCCACATCAATGGCGCCTACCCGCCGAGTTGGGCGACTGCGTCATCAGCACGCGCCGGCTGGGCGATATTTCTCCCGACCATAAGGCGATTGTGATCCGCAGCGTCAACAGCGGCAGCAAGTGCCGCCTGTATCAAAGCGACATCCATCTCTGGCGCCCCTAGCAGCGCGGGCGGCTCAGTGCTGCTGCAGCGATGCGATATAGTTGGCCAGCGCTTCGATCCGGGCGTGGACGCGCGCCTTGTCCGCCTTGGTAGGAATGATGGCGGTGGAATTCTGAAACTCCACGCCCCAAAACGGCATATCGAAGCGGCGATGGGAGGGGAAGGTTTTGGTCCCGTCGATGGTGTCTTCGACCTTCTTGTAGGGGAACACGCCGCCATTTTGTTTGGCCAATACGGTCAGATCGGGCGGCGGCGTACCGCCTAGAGTCTGATAATAGGGCCCCTTGCCCTTGGCGTTGGTACCGTGGCATCCGGCGCAGAACTTATCGAAGTCCTGCTTGCCCGAGTTGGCCTGGGCGCGGGCGCTGCCGAGCAGTCCAATCTGCAAGGCTAGGGCGGTCAGCGCTAAGCAGCCGCCAACGGTCAAAACACGCGCGATTTTTCTCTGGTTGTATACTGCCACGCTTCCCATCCTTGCTGTAAAGGCCTTGGACCAAGGAGCCAAAGCAATCGCTATCCATGGTCTGCCGCTTCAATCTTCGGCCGGCATATTTTGCGCTCAAATGCCGCCTCGATGCTACCTTTGCTGGTACAAGCGGCATCCGCTGTGCTACTTCGTCCCCAACTTCAGTTTCGGATAGGGTGGGCCAATGAGCGACAAGCCTGGGTCGGCAACCAATGGTAGTGATAGTCGCGGCATATCCCAGTCACTTTCGCGTCGCCAGCTTCTGGCCGGATTAGGCGCGTTGGGCGCCGGCCTGCTTTCAAGCCGCGCCGCCGGCGCAGCCGGTGCCGGGAGCGTGGCGGGCGGTGGCGGCGGGCTTATCGACGTCCACCATCACATGATTCCCGCCGCGTTCATGAAATTGCAAAAGCATCAACTGCTGCGAGTCTCGGAGCCGCAGCCGGCGGTGATGCAATGGACGCCCGAGCATTCGCTGGCCGACATGGATGCGGGCGGGACCCGCACCGCGATCATCTCGATCGTCGATCCCGGGGTGTGGGTGGGTAATGCTGCCAACAGCCGGGCGTTGGCCCGCGAGGTCAATCGCTACGGCGCGCAGCTCAAGGCCGACCATCCCGGCCGCTTCGGCTTTTTCGCCGCCTTGCCGATGCCCGACGTGGACGGCAGCCTGAGCGAGCTGGCCTACGCGATGGATACCTTGGGCGCCGACGGGGTGGGCTTCTTTTCCGATACCCTCAATCGCTACCCGGGCGACCCGCGCTTCGCGCCGATCTTCGATGAACTCAACCGGCGCAAGACGGTGGCGTATTTCCATCCGATGGCCACCGATTGTGCAATCCAGATGCTGCCGCGCGTTAGCGGCAAGCATCGAGTCACGGCGCCGATCTTCGAGTTTCCCTTCGACACCACCCGCGCCATCTGCAGCTTTCTGTACGCCGGTACCTTCGAGCGCTGCCCCGATATCACCTTCATCTTCGCCCACGGCGGCGGCACGCTGCCGATGCTGGCCGGCCGTATCTGCCAGGGTTCACAGGAGCGGATGAGTCAGCTCAAGCGGCTCAATTTCGATACCGCCAGCGTGACCAATCCGCCCGCGATGGCCGCGGTGCTGAAGTTAGTCCCAGCCACCCAGGTCTTCTTCGGCACCGATTATCCCTGGGGGCGCACCGCGGCCGCGCGTCATCAGTTGCAAAGCCTGGGGCTGGCTGATGAGCAACTGGCGGCGATCGAATTTGGCAACGGCCAGCGCGCTTTCCCGCGCTTGCATCAGGCCGGCTGAGTGGCGCTGCCCGCGCGACGGCGGGTTAGGAGCGCTAAGCGTGGCCCAAGCGCGCGCTCAAGCGACGCATCAAAATGTAGAACACCGGCACGAAAGGGATCGCCAGCAGGGTCGAGGCCAGCATCCCACCGAAGACCACCGTGCCCAGGGCCTGTTGGCTGGCCGCGCCCGCGCCGCGTGCGGTCAGCAGCGGCACCACGCCCAGAATGAAGGCCAGCGAGGTCATCAGGATGGGGCGAAAACGCCGGCGCGTGGCCTCGATCGCGGCCTGTTCGGCGGACATCCCCTCGGCGCTGAGGTCGCGGGCAAATTCGACAATCAGGATGGCGTTCTTGGCTGCCAGCGCGATCATCAGGACCAGCCCTATCTGGGTATAGAGATCGACCGGAAAGCGGCGCATCACCAGCGCGATGAGAATCCCTACCAGGGCCACCGGCACGGTCAGAATCACCGCCGCCGGATCGGTCCAACTCTCGTATTGGGCGGCCAGAATCAGGAAGACCAGCGTGATGGAGAGGACGAAAATGTAGATCACCTGGTTGCCCACCAACTTCTCCTGGTAGGACAGCGCCGACCATTCATAATCCATCGTGGGCGGCAGCACGGCGCCGGCGATCCGCCCCATCAGATCGAGCGCCTGACCCGAGGAGCCGTAAGTTGGGTTAGGGATGCCGATAATCGGCGCGGCGGGATAGAGATTGAAGCGGGTAATCAGTTCGGATCCGAGAATTCGGCGGATATCCAGCAGTGCTCCCAGTGGCACCATCTGACCGCCCTCGTTGGCAACATAAAGCCGGGGGATGTCGCGAATCTGCCGGCGCGCGTCGGCTTCGCCCTGAAGTTGGACCTGGAAGCTTTGATTGAACTTATTGAACAGATTGACGTAGCTGGAGCCCAGGTAGGTTTGCAGGGTTTGGAAAACCGCCTGCAAGGGCACCGCTAACGAATGCGTCATGGTGCGGTTGATATCGACGAAAATCTGCGGGCTGTGCGCGCTGAAGGTACTGAACACCGCGAGCAGAAAGCCGCGCTGGCGCTCGGCACCCTCCACGATAGCGTGGGTCGCCTTCTCCAGATCGCCCAGATCGCCGCTGCCTCGATCTTCCACCATCATGTCGAAGCCAAAGGCGTTACCCAGGCCCGGGATGGGCGAGGGCGGCATTACCGCGAAGCGTGCCGCGCGAATCCGATCGAGGCGGCCAGTGAGCTCTTCAAGCAGCCCAGCCTGCGAGAAGCCGGGCGGGCGGTGATCCCAATCGTCGTACACCACGAAGGTGGTGACCACGTTGGCCACCTTGGCCGAATCGAAGGCGGAGTAGCCGCCCACCGTGACCCATCCCTTGATCCCGGCGACATTCTTGAGGGTGTGGTCGATTTGTTCCACTACCCGGCGCACTCGCGGTTGCGAAGCGCCCGACGGCAGCGCCGCGGCCACGATGCAGTAGCCCTGGTCCTCCAGCGGCATCAGCGCCGTGGGGTAGATTGAAAACAGAAAGCCCGCGATCGCGACCACCGCCACGAACAGCGTGGCCATCGCCGCGGGATGGCGGGTCATGCGAGCCACCATCGCGACGTAGTGCTCTTCCAGCGCCGCGTAACTCCGGTTGAAGCCGCGGTAGAACCAGTTTACCGGCCGGTCTTTAGCCCTGGGGCGCAGATAAAGGGCACACTGCGTGGGTTTGAGGGTGAGCGCGTTGAGCGCGCTGATTACTGCGGTGGCGGCGATCACCAGCGCGAACTGGCGGAACATCTGGCCGGTGATGCCGGGCAGAAACGAAGCGGGCAGAAAGACCGCGCTGAGCACCAGCGTGACCCCCATCACGGGACCGCTCAGCTCGCCCATCGCCTTGATCGCGGCATCCTTGGGCGTGAGTCCCTGCTCGATATAACGGCTGGAGTTCTCCACGATCACGATTGCGTCATCGACCACGATGCCGATAGCCAGGATAAGCGCGAACAGGGTCATCAGGTTGACCGTGAAGCCGAGCAGCGCCATCGCGGCGAAGGCGCCGATAATCGTCACCGGCACGGTGGTGGCGGGAACCAGGGTGGCGCGGAAGTTCTGCAGAAAAAGCATGATCACGATCAGAACCAGCACGCCGGCCTCGATCAGCGTCTCATAGACCGAATGGATCGACTGGTTGATGAACAAAGTGGTGTCGAACAGGGTCAGATATTTCAGCCCAGTGGGAAAACTCCGGCTCATCTGCGCCACCTCGCGGCGGCATTGCGCGGCGACCGCCAGCGCGTTGGCGCCGGGCAGCGCATAGATCGCGATATGCGCGCTTTCCTTGCCGCTAAGGTTGGAAAATAGCCCGAAGCTTTGTTGGCTCAGTTCCACCCGGCCGATGTCCTTGATGCGCACCAGCGCAGCGCTGAGGCGTGTGGGCTGGCCGGGCAGGGTGCTCGCGGGCTCGCTCTTGACGACGATGTCCTCGAACTGCGAAACCTCTGACAGCCGCCCCAGGGTCGTGATGGTGAACTGATAGCGCTGACCCGCTGGCGCCGGCGCGCCGCCTATCTGGCCGGCGGCGACCTGTAGGTTCTGCTGCCGGATGGCCTGTTGCACGTCGCCAACGCTGAGGTCGTAGCTCTTGAGCTTGGCCGGGTCCAGCCATACCCGCATGCTGTAGGGAGCGCCGCCTAAGACCGAAACCTGGCCCACGCCAGGTAGCCGCGCCAACGGCGCCTGCAGGTTGATCAGCGCGTAATTGCTGAGGAAGGCGCTATCGAAGCGATTGTCCTCGGAATAGAGGCTTTCGATCAGCAGGATGTTGGTGCTGACCTTGCGCACGTTGACGCCCTGTGCCTGAACCTCGGGCGGCAACTGGGGTAGCGCGCTGTTAACCGCGTTCTGCACCAGCACCAGCGCGTGATTAAGGTCGGTGCCGATGGCGAAGGTGACGGTCAAGGTGTAGCTGCCGTCGCTGCCGCTGGTGGATTCCAGATAGAGCGAATCTTCCACCCCGTTGACTGCGTGCTCGATCGGGATGCCGATATTGCTGGCGACCACGGCCGCGCTGGCGCCGGCGTAGTTGGCGCTGACCTGGATGGTGGGCGGAACGATTTCAGGGTATTGCGCCACTGGTAGCGAATAGAGACAGACCGCACCCAGCAGCACGATCACGATCGCGATTACGTTGGAAAGGATCGGCCGCTCGATGAAGAATCTCGACATGGGCCGCGCTCACCCTTACTCCACGCTCGGCTTGGGCGCGGCCTTGGTCGATTTGTCCCGCCCACCGCCGCTGACCTCTTCCATCACGATGTAGAAGATCGGCACAAAGGGAATCGCCAGCAGGGTAGAGGCCAGCATCCCGCCGAACACCACCGTGCCCAGCGCCTGTTGACTGGCCGCGCCTGCGCCGTGGGCGGTGAGTAGCGGGACCACGCTCAAGATGAACGCGATGGAGGTCATCAGGATGGGGCGAAAGCGCCGGCGGGTGGCTTCCACCGCGGCGGCGGTGGTTTCCATTCCCTGCGCCTTGAGGTCGCGAGCGAACTCGACGATCAGGATGGCGTTTTTGGCGGCCAGCGCGATCATCAGGACCAGCCCTATCTGGGTGTAGAGATCGGTGGGAAAATTGCGCACCAGCAGGGCCACGATCACGCCCACCAGCGCCATCGGCACGGTCAGCACCACCGCTGCCGGATCGCTCCAGCTCTCGTATTGGGCCGCCAGCACCAGATAAACCAGTATGATGGAGAGCGCGAAGATGAGGTAGGCTTGATTGCTGATGAGCTTTTCCTGATAGGCCAGTCCGGTCCATTCATAATCCATCCCCAGCGGCAGGCGGGTGCTCGCCGCTTGCTCCATCAGACTCAGGGCCTGACCCGAGCTGAAGCCGGGCGCGGCTTGTCCAATTACCGGTGCGGCGGGATAGAGGTTGTAACGGGTGAGCAGCTCGGAGCCCAGGGTGCGATGTACGTCGAGCAGGCTGCCCAGCGGCACCATCTGGTGGTAGCGATTGTTGACGTAGAGGTTGGAGATGTCGCTAAGCTGGCGCCGGTACTCGGCCCCGGCCTGCACCCGCACCTGCAGGCTCTGATTGAACTTGTTGAACAGGTTGACGAAGTTGGAGCCTAGATAGGTTTGCAGGGTTTGGAAGACGTCGTTGAGTGACACGCCCAGCGACTGGGCCATCGTCCGATTCAGATCCAGGTAGAGCTGTGGACTGTTGGCGTTGAAGGTGGTGGTGACGCCGCGCAGGCCGGGCTGGGCCGCGGCCGCCATCAGCACCTGTTCCACCCCGCTCTGCAAATGGTTGAGGCCGCCGTTGCCGCGCTCCTCGATCATCATCTGAAAACCGCCGCCCTGGCCCAGGCCGGGAATCGGCGGCGGGACCTCGACCACGAAGCGGGCGCTGCGGATGGCTTGCAGGCGCCGGCGCAGCTCGCTGACGAACGCATTCTGGGAGAATCCCTCGGGCCGCTTGCCCCAGTCCTGGTACATCACGTACGTGGTCACCACATTGGACAAGGTGGCTTGATCCAGGTCGGAGTAGCCGCCGCTGGTAATCCAACCCTTGATTTCGGGGAGCTGCTTGAGCACGCTGGCCATCCGCGCCGCCAGCTCGCGCAGGCGCGGTTGCGCGGCCCCGGGCGGCAGTTCTGCGACCACGATGCAGTAGCCTTGATCCTCGGGCGGGAGAAAAGCGGTGGGATGGTGGGCGAAGAGGTAGCCCGCGATCGTGACGACCACCAAAAACATTCCGGCCATCGCGTGCGGCCGTCGCGCCATCCGGTTCACCAGCCCGATGTAGCTGGCTTCCAACGCCCCATAGAGGCGGTTGAAGCCGCGATAAAACCAGTTGACCTGCCGCCCCTTGGGAATCGGCCGCAAGTAGAGCGCGCACTGGGTGGGCTTGAGAGTGAGCGCGTTGAGCGCGCTGATTACTGCGGTGGCGGCGATCACCAGCGCGAATTGGCGAAACATCTGGCCAGTGATGCCGGGCAGAAAGGAGGCGGGCAGGAACACCGCGGTCAGCACTAGGGTGATGCCGAGCACGGGCCCGGTGAGCTCGCTCATCGCCTTGATCGCGGCATCCTTGGGCGTCAGTCCCAACTCGATATAACGCGCCGCGTTCTCCACGATGACAATTGCGTCATCGACCACGATGCCGATGGCCAGGATAAGCGCGAACAGGGTCATCAGGTTGACCGTGAAGCCGAGCAGCGCCATCGCGGCGAAGGCGCCGATAATCGTCACCGGCACGGTAGTGGCGGGAACCAGGGTGGCGCGGAAGTTCTGCAAAAAGAGCATGATTACCAGCAGCACCAGCACGCCGGCCTCGATCAGCGCTTCGTAAACCCCGTGGATGGAGTCGCGCACGAAGCTGGAGGTATCCAGCAGCGCGATGTATTTGAGGCCGGGCGGAAACTTGCTGGCCATCCGCGCCATCTGTTCGCGCACCTCTTGCGCGACGCGCAAGGCGTTGGCGCCGGGTAGGGTATAAATGTTGATCTGAGCGGCGTGGCGCCCGCTCAATCCCGAAAAGGTCGTGAAGGCCTGTTGGCTGAGTTCCACCCGCGCCACATCCTTGATTCGAACCAGATCGGCGGTCTGAGAGGGGCTGGCGGGCAGTTCGGTCTGCTCGAATTGAGATGGCGGAGGCTTGACCTTCAAAATAATATTCTCGAACTGCGCGATTTCGGACAGCCGGCCCAGGGCGTTGACGGTGAACTGGAAGATCTGGTTCTTGGGCACCGGCGGACCACCCAATTGGCCCGAGGCGACATCGACGTTCTGGCTCTGGATGGCGTTCTGCACGTCGAGCACGGTCAAGCCGTAGGCCTTGAGCTTCACCGGGTCCAGCCAGATCCGCATGCTGTAGGGCCCGGCCCCGAGCACCTGCACGCCGCCCACCCCGGGCAGCCGCGCGATGGGATTTTGCAGGTTGATGATCGCGTAGTTGCTCAGAAAGGTGTCGTCGAAGCGGTTTTGCTCCGAATACAGCGAACCTATCATCAGCACGTTGGTGCTGACCTTTTGCACGCTCACCCCTTGCTGCTGAACCTCGCTGGGCAGTTGGGAGAGCGCGCCGCTGACCGCGTTTTGGACCAGTGCCACCGCGGCGTTCAGATCAGTGCCGACCGCGAAGGTCACGGTCAGGGCATAGCTGCCGTCGCTGCCGCTGGTGGATTGCATGTACAGCGAGCCTTCGACGCCGTTGACCCCGGCCTCGATCGGGATGCCCACGGTGGTGGCCACCACTTCGGCGCTGGCGCCGGGATAGTTGGTGCTGATGCGGATGGTGGGCGGAACGATATTGGGATATTGGGTGACCGGCAGCTTGAGCAGGCACACCAACCCCAGCACGATCGTAAGAATCGCGATCACATTGGCCAGAATGGGCCGTTCAATGAAGAATTTCGCCATCGCTTGGGCCCGGCTCGCGCTCAGCCGGCGACGGCGGGCGCGCTCTGGGGCTGCGGATTGACTTTGCGTCCCGGAATCGCCTCCAGCAGTCCTTCCACGATGACCCGGTCGCGGGGAGTCAGGCCCTTTTCGATCACGATCAAGTCGCCCACCTGAAAGCCGCTTTTGACCGCGCGTCGTTCCACCACGTTTTGCCCATTGACCACCAGCACGTACTCGCCCTGCTGATCGAAGCTCAGCGCGTCGCCCGGGATCAGCAGGGCGTCGCGGGTTTGCGGCGCCAGCACGCGCACGCGCGCGAACAGGCCGGGCAGCACGGTGAGGTCGTGATTGGGAAAGATGCCGCGTACCTGCAGCGTGCCGGTGGTTGGAGCCACCGCGATCGAGGCAAAATCCAACCGTCCCGCGTGCGGAAAGCCCGTCTCGTTGGCCAAGCCGAAATAGGCCGCCACAAAAGGCTGCTCCAGCTTGAGCCCCTCCCGTTTGCGCTGACTGATGACGCGCAACAGGTCGCGCTCGTTGATCGTGAAGTAAACATAGATGGGATCGAGCTGGTCGATTTCCGCCAGCGTGGTCTGATGGCCGGCCGCGCCCACCACGTTGCCGGGATCGACCAGATGGCGCCCAATCCAGCCGTCAAAGGGGGCGCGAATTTCGGTGTAACTCAAATTGAGCTTGGCCAGGGCCAATTGCGCCTGCGCGCCCAACAGGCCCGCCGTCGCCGACTGGCTTTGAAATTTCCACGAATCGACTTCGGTTTGAGTCGCGGCATGTTTCTTTTCAAGCCCCGAGTAGCGCGCGTACTCGACCCGGGCATGTTCCAGCGCGGCCTGTTGCGCCATTACCTGGGCCTGGGCCTGGGCGACCTGGGCCTGGTACTGGCTTTGCTGAATGGTAAAGAGCAAGGCTCCTTTTTTCTGCTCCTGGCCGTCGATGAAATGGATCTTTTCCAGATAGCCTTCCACTCGCGCCACCAGTTTGACCGAGTTGAAGGGGACCGTATTGCCGGTGAAGTCCAGGTAATCGGCGACGCTTTTGCGGATCGGTTGCACCACCGTGACCACCGGTGGCTGCAGCCCTGGGGGTGTGGGCTTGGGACCGCAACCTGCCAGCAGCATGATTGCGGCTATCAATGCCGCCCATCTGGCGGCTGGGACGTAACGCCATCGTTCGCTCATACGCGGGTCTTGCACTTTCGATCGGTTTCCTTAGAACTCGGGCGGGCGCACGAGCCCTCCTTGATCGCCGGGCCCGGGCAGGCCGGGTGCCTGCGGGCGCGAGATCGCGCCCCAGTTGGTACGCGCCGTCATCTCGGCGCGGGTTTGCGCGGGCAGAAAATCGTGTCCCAGACGAAGCTGCCAGCCGCCCCCAAGGGCGCGATAGGTTGCGATCAGCCCCAGCGGTACCGCGCCGTTGGCAATCGCCAGGCTGTTCTGCGACTCGTACAGATTCTGTTCGGCGGTCAGCACGGTGGTGAAATCCACCGTGCCCTGCGCGTATTGGGTATTGGCGATTGCCAACGCGTCAGCGGCGGCCCGCACCGCGCGGGTCTGGTAGAAGACTTGGCGGCGCGCGGCGACGAAGCTGGCCAGGCCGTTTTCGACTTCCTGTTGTGCCTTGAGCACAGCGTTTTGGTAATCGATCAGCAATTCCTGAAAGCGCGCATCCTGGTAGCGCACGTTATTGGTAATCTGACCGTAATTTAGGATGCTCCACGACAGCGAAGGGCCCGCCGCCCAGGCCAGACTCTGGCCGTTGAAGACGCTATCCAGACTGCCACCGACCACGGTGGTAGCGATCGTCCCGAGGTTGCCAACCAAGGTCAGCGCAGGTAGCAAATCCGCCTTGGCGACTCCGATTTGCGCGCATTGTGCGGCGGCTTGCAGTTCGGCTAGGCGCAAGTCTGGGCGCCGACGCAGCAGATCGGCGGGAATCCCCACCGCGGCGCGCAGCGGAGCGGTGGGAATTGGTCCGTTGGCTCCCACGAGATCCGAGGCGGCCGCCGGGGTGATGCCCAACAGCACCGCCAGCGCATCCTCACTTTGCTGAAGCTGGGCTTGAAGCTGCGGAATCGCAGCCTGCGTGGTGGCCAGCACGTTTTGCGCCTGATCGACGTCGCGCTGGGTGACCACCCCGCCCTCGTAGCGAGCCTGGGCGATCGCCAGCGATTGCCGCTCGACCACGACGTTGGCGCGGGCATACTGGAGCTGCTGCTGGATGGTGCGAATCTCAACGTAGGTGCTGGCCACGTCGCCGGTGGTGGTTACCAGCACTTCGTCGTAATTGGCCACGGCGCCCAGGTAGTTATCATCGGCAGACTGTATGCCGCGGCGGATCTTGCCCCACAGGTCCAGCTCCCATCCGGCTTGAACTTCGAAAGTGTCTTCCCAGAACTGATTATTGAACAGTTTGAAGGGAAGGGTGACCGGCAGCCGGTTGTAGTTGAGCCCGGCACTCAAGGTTTGTTGCTGTGGGTAGAGTTCGCCCAAGGCCTCGCCAAGCTGAGCCCGTTCTTCCAAAACCCGCGCGCCGGCCGCTTGCACGGTCAAGTTATGCGCGTAAGTCAGGTTGATCAGTTCGGTCAGCAGCGGATCGTTAAAGACCTGCCACCAGTCGCGATACTGTTGATGGCTGGTATCCAGGGCGGGGCTACCTTTTTCGACCCAGGAGGTCTGCACCATGGTTGGCGGGCGGTGATAGTCGGGGCCGATCATGCAGCCCGCCCACAGTATGGCCAACAAGCCATGCAGCCACCAAGAGTGGCGCTGGCCAGCGTGGCTGGGCACGGTAGCCCTTAAGCCCGGACGTGACTCCATCGTAAGCGGCGATCCCCCAATTCGCCGGTTCCATATATTGCTTGATAGGTCGCCAATGCAACAGTTAGGCGAGAACATCTCCAGTTTGCGCTATAATTCCACTATGGCGATTGCCTTGTCCTCGGGCGCTCGAGGCGATTTGAAAAAGACCGCGCTGGCTCATAAGATGGCAGGTTGCCGAGCCGCGGCGGCTGTCCGAAGTAAGTAGATCGAGGGGAAAGCAAGCGATGGCGCTTAGAAAAGTTACCTATTTCGATCACAATGGGCTCGGCCTGCGTCCCACCGACGACGACGGCCAGGCCAAGCCTTGCGCATTGGGCGTGCGCTGGGTCAATCCCGATACGCTGGAGACAATTTACCTGCGCCCCGGGCGGCGTACCGGGCCCAAGGGAGAGACACTGCAGGAAGTGGCACCCAGCTTACAGATAGTTCCCCCCGACGGCGGGGACAAGGTTTGCTGACGCGGGGCTAATGGTGGCAAGCGAGGGCGCGCTGGCGGGATTGCGCATCTTGGATCTGACCGGGCTACGCGGCGCGCTGTGTGGGCGGATGCTGGCCGACATGGGCGCCGACGTAATCAAGGTCGAGCCACCCGGCGGCGAGCCGACCCGCACGCTGGGCCCTTTCGCCGGCGACCAGCCCCATCCCGACCGCAGTCTGAAATTCTGGTTCTACAACCTCAACAAACGCTCGATTGTGCTGGATTTCGGCCATGCTCGCGGCGCCGAACTGTTGCTGCGGCTGGTCGAATCGGCCGACGTGGTAATCGAAAGTTTCGACCCTGGTTTCCTCGACAGGCTGGGCTTGGCGTGGGATGTTCTGCGCCAGCGCAATCCGGCCCTGATCCTGTGCTCGCTGACCCCCTTTGGCCAAACCGGACCCTACCGCGATTATCTGGCCGACGACTCGATCTTGAGCGCGCTGGGCGGGATGCTCTACGTCAATGGTTTTCCCGGCGAGCCGCCGCTGCGTCCCTTGGGACTGCAGGCCTATCATTTCGGCTCTATCATGGGCGCCTGCGCGATCATGTGTGGCCTGTTCGGACGGCTCCGCGAGGGACGCGGCCAATGGATCGACCTCAGTATCCACGAGGCTACGGTCTGCGGCCTGGAGCAAGTGCCCGGCCAGTGGCGCGAATTCCAAATCAGTGAGCAGCGCCGCGGCACCCAGCATTGGACCGGTGGCTTTCGCGCGGTGCGATGCAGCGACGGACGCTATCTGCTCAACTGTACGTTGGGCGATTTCAACACTCTGTTGGAATGGCTGAAATCCGAAAATGCGGCCCAGGATCTGGTCGAGCCGCAATGGCAGGACCCGATGTACCGGCGGGCTCATGCCGCCCACATGTTCGACGTGATCGACGCCTGGATCAAGCATCACACCGCCCAAGAGACCTTGGAGCAGGCTCAGCTCTTGCGCCTGGCGTTCTCGGTAGTGCGCTCCACCGAGGAGCTGCTCGACGACCAGCAACTGGCGGCGCGCGGCTATTTCGTCGCGGTGGACCATCCCGAATTGGGCCGCCAATTCCTCTATCCCGGCGCGCCTTATCAATTCGGCGCTACCCCCTGGCGGCTCTATCGCCGGCCGCCGCTGCTGGGCGAGCATACCCGCGACGTGCTCACCCAGGAGTTGGGAATCAGCGTCGAGGAGCTAGAAGTACTGCACGCCGAGGGAGTGTGCTGAATGGATCTGCCGCTGCGCGGAGTGCGCGTCATCGATTTTACCTGGGTGGTCGCAGGTCCCTTGGCGACGCGGATGCTGGCCGATCACGGCGCCGAGGTTATCAAGGTCGAACGCAAGGCGGTGATGCAACGCCGGGTGGGTACCTGGGCGGAGCTCAACCGCAACAAGCGCTCCATCGCGGTCAACATGAACCGGCCCGAGGGGGTCGCGCTGGCCAAGCGGCTGGTCGCGGTGGGCGATATCGTGGTCGATAATTTCTCAGCCCGGGTGATGGGCCAATGGGGGATGGATTATCAAAGCCTGGTGAAGGTCAAGCCCGACATTATCTGTCTTTCGATGTCTGGGATGGGTCATAGCGGGCCGCTGGCCAATTACGTCACCTACGGCGCTACCCTGCAGGCCTGGTCGGGAATCACCATGAAAATGGCCACCGACGAGCGCCCCGCCGGGTTCGGTTATTCCTTCTCCGACATGGTTGCCGGCCATACCGCGGCGCTCGCCGCCTTGATTGCGTTGTGGCATCGCGCCCGCACCGGCCAGGGACAATTTATTGATCTGTCGCAATTTGAGGCACTGGTTGGCGTGCTGGGAGTAACGGTGCTCGACCAGAGCGTCAACGGGCGGGTTCAGCAGCCCTCGGGCTGGCGTCCCCAGGAGACTCCGGCGGCCCCGCACGGGGCCTATCGATGTCAGGCCGAAGGCGATGACAACGATCGCTGGGTGGCCATTTCGGTGCGCTCCCATACCGAATGGCGCCGGCTGGTGGCGGCGATGGGATCGCCGCAATGGGCCTCCGAACCGCGCTTCCATACCTTGTTTTCGCGTATCACCAATCGCGAGGCGCTCGACCGTCACATCAACGAATGGACCGTGCAGTTCACTGCCGCCGCCTTGATGGAACGGCTGCAGCGAGCAGGGGTCGCGGCCGGGGTGGTGGCCAACGCGAAGGATTTGTGCGAGCGCGACCCCCAGCTCAAGGCGCGCCAGTTCTGGCAGCCGGTCAGCTTTCCCGAGGGTGGCGGCACCGAAGCCATCACGCTGCCCTTTCGCTACTCCGATACCGCGCGCCCGCCGCTGCGCCATTCACCCAAGATCGGCGAAGATCGCGACTACGTGCTGGGCGAAGTCCTGGGCCTGTCGGCCGCCGAACAGCAACAATTGATCCAAGCTCAGGCGGTTTGGGAATAAGCCGCTCCGACCCTTTCCGCCAGCGCGAGGCGGCTTGTCCTTGACGGCGCGACCCGCCGGTGCCACAGATCGGCTCGTCGGCCGCGTACCTCGCTAGCGGCGTGACGGGAGGAGATCCGATGGCAGAGATTGTGTTGGGAATCGGCACCTCGCATGGACCGATGCTGACGATGCCGCCGGAGACTTGGTATCAGCGCGTCTTGCACGATCGCAAGCGCGACGAGCTGTGGTATCAGGGCAGCAAGCGCAAATTCGAGGATTTGGTGGCGATGCGCGCGGGCGAGCATTTAGAGCGCCAACTTACCGACGAGGTCAAGCGCGCACGCTACGACGCCTGCCAGAAAGCGTTGGCCAAGCTGGCCGCGGTCTTTGACGAAGTCAAACCCGATGTGGCGGTGATCTTCGGCGACGACCAGAACGAAGTCTTCAAGCCCGAGCTTAATCCCGCCTTCGCGGTCTATTGGGGCGAGACTATTCCCAACCAGATGCACAGCCGCGAGCATCTGGAGCGGATGCCGCCCGGAATCGCTATCTCGGTGCCCGGACATATCCCGCCCGAGGGCGCGGTTTATTCCGGACAACCGGCGCTGGGGTTGCATCTTATCGAGCGGCTGATCGCCGAGCGGTTCGACGTCTGCGCGATGCGCGCGCTGCCGCCCAACCATCAGACCATTCCGCACGCCTACGGCTTCGTCTATCGCCGGATCATGTCGGATCGTCCCGTGCCCAGCGTGCCGCTGCTAATCAACACCTTCTACCCGCCCAATCAGCCTACGGTGGAGCGCTGTCAGGAGTTCGGCCAGGCCGTGCTCAAGGCGATCAAAGCCTGGAAGAGCAACGCGCGCGTAGCCCTGATTGCATCGGGTGGCCTGACCCATTTCGTGATCGACGAAGAAGTCGATCGGACCATTATCGAGGCGATGCGCGAGCGGCGGGTGGACAAGTTGGCGGCCCTAGGCGAGAACACCTACCAGGCCGGGACCTCGGAGGTGAAGAACTGGATTCCGCTGGCGGGCGCGATGGCCGAGCTGAAGTACGACATGAAGCTGGTCGATTATGTGCCGTGCTATCGCTCCGAGGCTGGAACCGGCAACGCGATGGCCTTTGCGTACTGGCGCCCCTGAACCGCGGACGGGCGTCTCGCCTGGTCAGGGGTGGAGCTGCGGCTGATGGTGTTCTCTCTGATTATCTGACGCGCCGGCTGCCAGCATGGCGTCGCGGAATTTGTGTAAGAGGCGGCGTTGGCTGTGGGGGCCCTGGGTCGGGGATGGCCCACGGACTTAAGCATCGGTCTTGCCAGATGATTGCCCGAGCCCGCCCGCTCACGTGTTTGGATCACGGGCAAGGCGCCCGTCCCGACGCTAGGATTAGCTTCCCAGGGTGCGGCTCGCTTTGTGCGGCGCGCCGATGCTATAAGGTTGGCTTGGTCGAGCGTGGGTTCGACCGTTGCCGGGGTGTAGCTCAGCCTGGCCAGAGCACTGCGTTCGGGACGCAGGAGTCGCTGGTTCAAATCCAGTCACCCCGACCATCTATCAGGCCAAGGGCGCCGGGCCTCCCCGAGGCGGCCAGCCGGCGCCGTTGGCAACACGTAGGTTTAGGCCGCTGCGGCGGAGGGCGGGATGGTTGCGTTAGCCTCCTGGGGGGTCTTGATTCTCGCATATTTGATCGGTTCGCTTCCCGTCGGGGTGTGGGTCGGAAAAGCCTTTGGGGTTGACCCGCGTGCCGTGGGTTCGGGCAACGTCGGGATGACCAACGTCGCCCGTAGCATCGGCGGCCGGGCGGCGGCGATTACCTTCCTGGGCGACGTCCTCAAGGGCTTGGTGCCGGTGATGGGGGGACGCGTCTTGGAGGTGAGCCCCGCTGGTCTGACGCTGATTGCGCTGGCGGCCTTTCTGGGCTCCTTATATTCGATTTTCTTGTTCTTCGGCGGTGGGCGCGGGATCTCCTCGGGGTTGGGCATCTGGCTGGGATTGGCGCCGCCGGTGGCCGTGATGATCCTGCTGATCTTCGTGCTGGGGCTGGCGCTGACCCGGATTGTCTCGGTGGGCTCGGTCAGTGCCGCCATCGCCCTGCCGCTGGTGCTAGGACTGTGGGGTTATCCGGCCAACTTCTTGCATCTGGGGTTGGCGATGGCGCTGTTGGTGCTGTGGCGCCATCGGCACAATCTGCGCCGGCTGATCCGCGGCCAGGAACCTGAGTTCAGGCTGACGCATGGCGTTTCCGACGGATAAATGGCGCCAGCGGCTGCCTAGCCACCCGGCAATCGCTCGAATTTTCACCATCAAGCCGCTCTCCGCCAAGGCAAGCGGTGCGGCTAGACTTGGCATCGAGGTTGCGTCCTGGGCTCGGGTGGCACCGCGCCATTAAGGGTGGTCGGCACGAGATGGCATCGGGATGGGGGTACGCTATACTTAAGGTTCAGGATGGTCGCGCGGCAAAATGGCGGTAGGCAATTTACCGCCCTGGGGTATGAGGGAGATCAAACACTATGAAAAAGGTTGAGGCGATCATCAAGCCGTTCAAGCTGGACGAGGTCAAAGAAGCTCTCTCCAGCATCGGTGTGCAAGGACTGACGGTTAGCGAAGTCAAGGGCTTCGGCCGGCAGAAGGGACATACCGAGCTTTACCGCGGCGCTGAATACGTGGTCGATTTTCTTCCCAAGGTCAAGCTAGAAATTATCGTAGCCGACGAACTATCCGCTCAGGTTGTGGAGACGGTCGAGCGCGCGGCCCGCACCGGACGGATCGGCGACGGCAAGATCTTCGTGTTGCCGATGGAAGAGGTAGTGCGCATTCGTACCGGTGAGCGCGGTCCCAACGCGATCTGAAGTCACCTATCCCTCTCTCTCGCTTAGCCACAGGCTCAGCCCAGATTGGATTTGGGGACGAAGCCGCGATACCCCTTGTTGGGACCCTCGATTACCTCGATTTGAGCACCGAGATGATCGCGTGAAATAATCCGCACCCGCGTGCGATCGTCCAGCCTTTTGGCCAGGACGTTTTCCCCCAGATTTCCCACGATCGCCATCGGGCCGCCCTGGCCCTCCAGACTTTTGACCTTGACGAAGGTAGCCTCGTCGGGATAGACCGCCACGCTGGTCTGTCCGCCGCTGGCGCGCAGGTAATGGCCGCAGCCAGCGCTCACCAGCGCCACAATCGCGATCAGGCCCAGATAGATGCCGCCTCGCCTCATGATAGTCCTTTGCGCGCCCCGTGGTCCGGTGCGCGACCCCGTTAGTGTAATCTTTTCGAGCGCCTTTGGCGCCGGTGCGGCCTGACCCCCGTCCTACTCTCGCGCCGAGCGCAAGCCGCGGTTAAGATTGATGCTTCGCGTCGCGCCTGAGCGCGGCCGTATCAGCAGGAGGGAAGCTTGTCCCAGGAACAAACCACCCCCACCGCGCCGGTTCGGGTTACGATGGAAAAACTGGTCAACCTGTGCAAGAGGCGGGGCCTGATCTTTCCCTCCAGCGACATCTATGGCGGCCTGGGCTCGACTTGGGATTACGGGCCGCTGGGGGTTGAACTCAAGCGCAACGTCAAGGAGGCGTGGTGGCGCGAGATGGTGCAACGGCGTGCCGACGTGGTCGGCATCGACGCCGCCATCCTGATGCATCCGCGCACCTGGGAGGCCTCCGGCCATCTGCAGAACTTCACCGATCCGCTGGTGGATTGCAAAAGCTGTCAGCAGCGCTTTCGCGCCGACCAGGTCGGCGCGCGTTGTCCGGCCTGCGGCGGCGAGCTGACCGCGGCGCGCCAATTTAACCTTATGTTCAAGACCTTCATGGGGCCGGTGGAGGACACCGCCAGCACGGTCTATCTGCGCCCGGAGACGGCGCAAGGAATTTTCGTCAACTTCGCCAACATCGTGGATACCCAGCGCGTCAAATTGCCCTTGGGTATAGCTCAGATCGGCAAATCCTTTCGCAACGAGATCACGCCGGGCAATTTCGTCTTTCGTACCCGCGAGTTCGAGCAGATGGAGATGGAATTCTTCATCAAGCCCGATCCGGCGCAGGAAGCTCAGTGGTTCGATTACTGGCTGGAGCAGCGCTTCAGCTGGTACCTCAATTTCGGGCTGCGGCCCGACCATTTGCGCCGCCGCCCTCACGGCGCCGACGAACTCTCCCATTATTCGCGCGGCACCACCGATATCGAGTACCTCTACCCCTTTGGATGGGGTGAGCTGGAGGGAGTGGCCAAGCGCGGCAGTTTCGACCTGGACCGCCATGCCGAGATGAGCGGGCACGACTTGAGCTATTTCGACGAGGAGAGCCGTAGCCGCTTTCGTCCCTGGGTGATTGAGCCGGCGGCCGGGGTCGATCGGGCCCTGCTGGCCTTCTTGCTCGACGCCTATGATGAAGACGTGATGGATAACGAAGAGCGCATCGTGTTGCGGCTGGACCCGCGCCTGGCACCGGTGAAGGTCGCGGTGTTTCCGCTCTTGCGCAAGGGTGGGATGCCCGAGAAGGCGCAGGCGATTTACCAGGCGATGCAGCGGCGGTTCAACGCCGCCTATGATCAGGCGGGGTCGATCGGGCGCCGCTATCGCCGCCAGGACGAGGTGGGGACGCCGTTTTGCGTTACAGTTGACCATCAAAGCCTGGCCGACGATACCGTCACCCTGCGCGCGCGCGATTCAGCGCAGCAGGAGCGCGTGCACGTCGGCGCCTTGGGCGAGGAGATCGCCCGGCGTATCGGCTGGGAGCGCTAGTCGCGGGGCGGGTGCTCTTGCACGGCCGCTTGGCGGCGGCCTTTAATCAGTTCAGCAAGCTCAGCGAGGAGAATTGAAGCCGATGGCGCGTCTGCATCCCGAGATTTATTTTTTTGGCGGTGGCGTGGCTGAGGGGCGCGCCGATATGCGCGAACTGTTGGGTGGCAAGGGAGCTAACCTGGCCGAGATGGCCTCGCTCAAGTTGCCGGTGCCGCCCGGCTTCACCATCTCCACTCGCGTCTGCACCTACTTCTACGAGCATGACGAGAGCTATCCCAAGGGCTTGGAGAAGGCGGTCGAAAAGAGCGTGGCGCGGATAGAAAAAACGCTCGGTCGCCAGTTCGGATCGGCCGACAATCCGCTGCTGGTCTCGGTTCGCTCGGGGGCCCGGGTCTCGATGCCTGGGATGATGGACACCGTGCTCAACCTGGGGCTGACCGATCAGACCGTGGTGGGGTTGGAGCGGGTCAGCCGCAACCCCCGCTTCGCCTGGGATTCCTATCGGCGCTTCTGCCAGATGTACGGCGACGTGGTGCTCAAGCTCAAGCCCGAGGACAAGCACGATCCCGATCCGTTCGAGGAGCTGATCGAGCATAAGAAAAAGGCGCGCGGCGTCAGCGGCGACCTGGAGCTGTCGGTCGACGATCTCAAGGAACTGGTGGCCGATTTCCGCGAGTTCATCAAACGGCGCACCGGCCATGATGTGCCCCAAGATCCCTACGAACAGCTCTGGGCGGCGATCGGCGCGGTCTTCGGCTCTTGGCAGAACGAGCGCGCCATCAGCTATCGCAAGCTCAACGGCATTCCCGACGATTGGGGTACCGCGGTCACGGTGCAATCGATGGTGTTCGGCAACCTGGGCGACGATTGCGCCACCGGCGTCGCCTTCACGCGCGATCCAGCCACTGGCGAGAAGGGCATCTATGGCGAATACCTGCCCAACGCCCAGGGTGAGGACGTGGTTGCCGGCATTCGCACGCCGCTGCAAATCAGTTTGCGCGCAAGCCAGCACTGGGCCCAGCGCAACGGCGTCTCCGAAGCGCAGCGCCAGGCCCACCATCAGAGCCTGGAGGAGAGCTTTCCCAAGGTTTACGGCGAGCTGCTGAAAATCGCCGGCCGCTTGGAAAAGCATTTCCGCGACATGCAGGACATGGAGTTCACGATCGAGCGCGGCCACCTGTTTATGCTTCAGACCCGCAACGGCAAGCGCACGGCCGAGGCCGCGGTCAATATCGCGGTCGAGATGGTGGGCGAGAAGCTGATCGATCGCAAGACGGCGCTGGGGCGCATCGAGCCCCTGCAACTGGATCAGCTGCTCCATCCGCGCTTGGATCCCAAAGCCGACAAACACGTCCTGTGCCGCGGCCTGCCGGCCTCGCCCGGCGCTGCCGCCGGCGAGGTGGCGTTCTCGGCCGAGGAGGCGGTGGCGGTGGCCGCCGCCGGGCGCAAGGCGATCCTGGTGCGGATCGAGACCTCGCCCGAAGATATCAACGGGATGCAGGCGGCCGAGGGGATCTTGACCGCGCGTGGTGGGATGACCAGCCATGCGGCGGTGGTCGCGCGCGGGATGGGCAAATGCTGCGTGGCGGGATGCGGCGAGCTGAATATCGACTATCGCGCCGGCAGTTTGGCGGTCAACGGCCGAGTACTACACCGCGGTGAGTACCTGACCCTAGACGGCTCGACCGGTGAGGTGTTCGACGGGATGGTGCCGACGGTGGAAGCGGCGATGTCGCCGGTGTTCCAGAAATTCATGTCGTGGGCCGACGGGGAGCGACGGCTGGGAGTGCGGGCCAACGCCGATACCCCGCATGACGCGGCGGTGGCGCGGCAATTTGGCGCCGAGGGTATCGGCCTGTGCCGCACCGAGCACATGTTTTTCCAGGCCGACCGTATCGATGCCGTGCGCGAGATGATTTTGGCCGAGGACGCCGCCGCCCGCGCCCGCGCGTTGGCGAAGATTATTCCGATGCAGCGGGCGGATTTCATCGGTATCCTGCGCGCGATGGAAGGGCTGCCGGTTACAATCCGCCTGCTCGACCCGCCGCTGCACGAGTTCCTGCCCAAGGAGGAGCACGAGCTGCGCGAGTTGGCGGCCAAAATCGGCGTTAGCCAGGAACAGTTGACCAAGACGCGCGATCGGTTGGTGGAATTCAATCCGATGCTGGGGTTGCGTGGCTCGCGGCTGGGAATCGTGTATCCCGAGATCTATCGGGCTCAGGCCCGCGCGATTTTCGAAGCCGCGGCGCAATTGGTGGGTGAAGGCGTCAAGGTGCTGCCCGAAATCATGCTCCCGCTGATCGGCGATCGGCGCGAATTGGAGCTGCTGGCCGAGGATATCCACGCGGTGGCGCGCGAGGTGCTGAGCAACGGGGTGCGGCTGAAGTACAAGGTCGGCACCATGATCGAAGTCCCGCGCGCCTGTATCGTCGCCGATCAGATTGGCGCCGTGGCCGATTTCTTCTCCTTCGGCACCAACGACCTGACCCAGATGACCTACGGCTTGTCGCGCGATGATTCCGGTCAGTTCCTGGGCACCTATGTGGAGCGTGGGATTTATGCGCGCGATCCGTTTCAGGGGCTGGATGCCGCCGGCGTCGGCGGCCTGATGCGGATCGCGATCGAGCGCGGGCGCAAGGCTAATGCCAAGCTCAAGCTGGGGATTTGCGGCGAGCACGGCGGCGATCCCGACAGCGTCAAGTTGTGTCATCGCTTGGGATTGGATTACGTCTCCTGCTCTCCTTTTCGGGTACCGATCGCGCGGCTGGCGGCGGCTCAGGCGTCGCTGGAAGGCAACAAGAAGGCCCGCTTCAAGGACGTGTAGCAGTGTGCGGATAACCAGCGGAGGCAAAGAGCCGAAGCTTCGAGGCTGCGGAAGGCAAAGTCGAATGATCCCTTGAACGCGGCGAACCGCGCCGCGGCGAGGTATGGTGGGTCGCCTGCGATCCTTCGCTGGGCGGCGCAATCAGAAAAACCCGCCCCGCGACCACGGTCAGCAACGACGCCGCCAACCGCCACCTCAACCTGGTTTAAGTCGTACCGATTAGTAGTAACGTCGAGCGGCTCTACCCCGCTGAAGCTCACGTCACCGTGGGTGGCACGCGCCGCAAGCCGATGGCGGATAAACCTAAGGATGGGCGAGATCGGCGCGCCAGGCACCCAGTTAGAACTACCCTGTTCTGGATTTCATATCCGGGTTTTCGCAGGGGTTGGGTAAGCCAGGCCACGGCTGCCCCTGCGCCATCCTGAGCGTCAGCGAAGGATTCCCTACGACTTGGTCAAGCGCGGGAAAGCCGGTAGCTCGTGTTCTTCGAAGCGGCCGAGTTTCATAGCCGCATCCCAAAGCCTACGGAAGTCCTGCTCACTCGCCGGCTGGAAGCCATGCGCCAGGATCGAGCGGTTGCGGGCGGCCAGGGGAGAGCGCTCGCGATCATGGAGGTTGAGATCTTTGAATGCCCTGCCTATTTCGTCACCAAGCGCATCCAGGAGTTCATAGGCGTCCTGCAGGCCGAGGCGCAGTTTCCCGCGGTCGGCGCGTAACTCCCAGCGTTCGCGGAGCGGTTCAGGAACCATCGCCAGCGCCACATCATCGGTGCTCGCGATGGCGTGGCGTTCGGCCAAGGCTAGCTGCGCCAGCGACTCGATTGCTCGATAGAGGCGCGCAATCGCGTCATCGTGGCGCCCCTCGTCCCGGCGTCTGCGGGCATTGGCCAGCAGATCGGCAACCGTCAGGCGGGATAATGGTTTGGCGAGTTCCCGCAAAGACCCACGGTTTCGCTCGATGCTATCGACAACCGCCTGACCATGGGTTGTTCCCAGCTCGGCCAGCAGGTCGTTCCTATTCTTAATCGCCGCATTCAGCTGCGAAAGGGCCGCCGCGTGTTGAAAGCGATCCCATAGTCCATATGCTTCGCAGAGCTGATGGAAGGTCGAGAGCGTCCTCTTGACGGACTCGTCGTCGACGGCCCGGCGTGCGCTATCCAATTGTTCCACGGCGGATGCGAACGCCTGCCGATCGAATAGCAAGCAAGCATCTTCGATAGCTTGATAACCCAGCGCGTTCCAGGGATTCTGAGTCGATCTGTGCTCCGTCCCGGATACCACTATGCCGACGCCGCCCTTCGTCCGCTCCTTGCCGGTTACGTACGAGAATGTGCAGGGCCAGCGCCGTGCAACGAGCGCCAAGGCCGCGGACATGCATTTGGTCCCTCCCGTAAAGCCGATGACTACTTGGTGGGCTGGCCCTCTCCTCTGCCAAGCTATAACCTCTTCGTTCAGCCCGCGCATTCGGCTGACACATTTCTCGAACAGATCCTGAGCGTCCCCAACGTCTATGTTGTTCCATGCGCCCGGCGGCAAGCTGCCGCAACCCTTGGCTATCTCCTCGGCCGCAGCCCTGGTGCCCGCGCTGGACACCAACAGCAGCCGTGCGGGCTGCCATTGGCGGATCGTCTCGACGATGGGCTCCGGGCTCCCTCCCACTGTGCAGATCAGCAGGTACCGTGAATCGTTCGGCATGACGCCACTCACAAATGGGGACCGAGCGAATCGGCGATGAAACGCTCGTTCTCGTAATGGCCGAACAGCCGCCATGCGGCGCCATCGCTCCAGAGATAAAACTCGTGGGTTGAGGGAGGTGAGGGGTTCCCCGAGAGCTTTTTGAAAGCCTCTGATTTCACCAGCGCGCGCACCCTGTCAAGGTGAGCCGAGAGCGCGTCGAGGGCGTCATTGACCTGCATCCGCCGCGCCTCTTCCAGTTCGCGGAACGCTTCACGAACGGGCTCCCTTATCACAAGCTTGGGCGAGAGCGGATCGAGCAGGCCCTCCGCAAACAGCTTTTTGCGCACGCGGCTCCACACGACATCGCCCCAGACGCTGGTCGTGGCCTGACCGTCATCGAACATCAGCAGCGAATCTGATACTCCGACGGCGTCGCGCTCGCTAACCTGATACCCATGCTTCAGCCGCCTGAACACGCTCGTGTATGGGCGTATTTCGTCGGCTTCGGCAAGCCGTACTGGCAAGCGGGGAATCTCCATCAGTTCAGAAGAGCCCTCAAAGAAGAATACGCAGCCGTCGGCGTAAATCATGCCCAGAGCCTGAAGGTAGGCGTTGACGGACTTGAAACCGCCGGTCAGGTTGAAAAGCGCTCTCCAGCCGCGCTGCCGATGACCCGGGATCCATTCTTCAATCTGGACAGTGAGATGGGCGATCGCTTCGCGGAAGGACAACAGATTGTCGGTTCGCAGGCCGGACGCTGTTAAAAGCTGCACTTGCTGACCGTCCTTATCGAGGACGGCTTTTACAAGATCTACCGCGGCCTTGCCCACGGCCGTGTCGCTGTGGACCAAGAGATGCTGAACGCGGCTTGGCTTCCATCGGTCGAGCACGGCGCTTATCCCGTTGATTTCCGCGCTAAGCCGGCGACGCTCGGAGGCGTCGGCTTTCTCCAGGCGCTCGCCGCGCTTAGCCACATGTGCTTCAAGCCGCACGGCATCCGCGCCTTCCAGCGCCACATTGTTCGTGATGGACTTCAGCCAGCGCTCAGTCTCCTTATCGGCGTTGTTGGTAAGCACGCTGGTGCCGCAGGTCGATAAAAGCAGCAACTGGGTTATCATCTTCTCCGGTTGCCTCCGCGGTTGGCAGGGGACTTTCGGCTTGGCGGCCGCTGGGCGCGTGCCTCGTCTGCGGCGGTAGGATAGCGGAACCCGATTTCACGTTCATTGACGTGGGCGACGATGAGTTCGAGGATGTCGCCCGCCGCCTTGTCTGCGGGAACGTCGTTCGTATTGTTAATCGCACCGCTTAGCCCCGAGCCCTCATGGACCGCTTTCCAGCCTCCTTTGTTGGTCCGTTGTTCGAGCAATCGGGCCTGAACTCTCTCGTTGGTTTTCGGCAGTACAACCGTCTTGGTAGAGGCGGGCGGCGGCTGTGGGCCGCTTTGTGTCGCTTCGAGGGAAACCAGCCGCCCGTAACCACTACTGGTCTTGCCTCCCACCCCCCAATCGGCCAGGGCCTTTAGTAGGAGTTTCATCGCGAGCGAGGTCCAACTCTCGGCCAGATCACGCTGTGTACCAGTGGGGCCGATCCAGGAAACGCGAATTTCGAATGTGCCAGCCACCGACAAAAAGGAGACCGGATTTGGGCTATCAAAGTCAGTGGGCGGTGCCTCGTTAGTCTGCCACTTCGGGTGGTGCGGCGTCATCACATCTAGGCGCAAGGCACCGTCGAGCGCCTCGGGGACCAACCAAGCATCGTGAAAGGCGATTACGCCGCCGTCCTCGGTTTTGCCGAATAGCAAGGTGTGGTAATCGCCGCGGCGTTGGAAGCGCCGATTCTCTTGAGATGCTTCTGGGGCCAGCCGCTGTCCCCAGACCTCATGGCAGTAGTGGGAAGCCAGCCCCTTAAGCGCCGAGCCCGGTATGATCGGAACGCCGTAGGTATGATGGAGACGCAGTCCGGTCTCCAGGACATTTTCCGATCCCAGCCCAACGATCAACCGGCTGGCCGTCGTTAGCTGCCGGGCAAGATGTAGATCGTCCTCGGGAAATGATCGAATCCAGCGCGCGAAGGCTTCGGCATAAACCGGCCCGGTATTTGGCGCTGCCTTCTGTGCTGCGCTCAGGAGCGCGCGGCGCTCTTGCGGATCCTTTTGAGCGGAGAGGTATTTCTGCAGAAGTAGGCCTGGATGGGTGCCAGCCTCGCGCCGTTGGCCCAGATCGATGATCGCTTGTCTCATGAATGTCATTTGGTCTGCGCAGCCTCGGCGTACCGTTTAAGCCAGCCCGCGGCTTGCAGCGCACTGCGGCTCAGGCGGACGTAGGCCGCAACGGGCTGCGTCCGCGTCGCCTCGGCCAGACTTTCCGCAGACGAGGCTTCACGATGGCCTGCCGCAACCAGAACCGCCGCCAGATCGTTCAAGTATTCGGGGTGCTTCTCGTGTCCGAAGGCGAGGGCCTGCGCGAGGCCGCAGGCGTGAATCAGCGCTGGGAAGGAGCGGGCGAAACTGGCAAACTCCTTAGTGATTTCGCGACTCTCGATTGTTTGGAAGGCGGCCTGGGCCATCTTCTGGCTTTTGGTTGATTCCATTAGCGCCCCTCGCTGGTGTGGCTGAAGACGCATCGCACGCGTCCGCGGCCGACGGAGGCCTTGCCGCCGATCTGGAGCGCAAGGGTTTCGCTGGCGAACTTGCGAATCAGGTCGTCCGGCGTGACATCGGCGTTGGGAGTATAAATTCGATCGCAGCAAATAAGTCCCGAGAGGATGGTCTCCGCTGGCAACGCCTCTTCGTTCCAGAGCTGACCCGTCGCCACCGTCTTGAAATTGTCGTCGATCTTTACTCGGGTGGAAACCTCGGTTCCCGTTTCCGTGAGGAAATCGAAAATTGCATTGGGCAGGATTGCGAAACGCTCGACAAAACGATCGCGCCAGGCTTTGTCCTCGTCGCCGGCGAAGATCCAGTCGCCCAGCCGCTTGGCCCATGCGGTGGCTACGGGGCACTCGTTGCCCTCGAAATCGAGGTCTTCCAGGAAAATACGTCCGTTGTCTTCCAGCTTGGTATTTGTGGTGCGATGAATATGGTTTTCAGCAACCGCCGGCGGAATCGGCGGGAGGTCGGCCATGCCGGCGAGGCTGAGATCGCGATGGAGCAGCTGCAGGGCGAGCTGGGAGGTGCACCAGGCGAAAGTACCCTGAAAGCTGCGCACTGGTAGGCAGACCAGACGCGCGTCGGTGGGAATCAAGGCGCCGGCGTTGGATTCCTTGGAATCCCGATCGGATGCTCGTCCGAAGGCCAGTCTGAGGTAGTTATCACTGTTGCGCTTGGCCTCGGTGGCGCCGTAATGATCGGCCCACACTCCCTTGAATGCGGAGGCCGGAATCAGCGGCCAGCCCGTGACCTTGTCTCGCTGGATCGGAAGGTCGATATATCCAACATCCTGGCCGGTGCCGACATGGGTTGGCGACAGCGTGTGCAGCCAAAAGATCTGTGTATGTTTCATCGCGTCTACCTGCGGCCCGTAACTACCAGACACCCCATAGCGCCAGGCCAAAGCCGTCTCGCCGGTCCTGCTCGTCGTCGCTAACCGATTCCAACCAGCGGTGGGCCAAGTCCGAAGCGTTGCCGGCCCCGTTTTCGGTCTCGAAGAAGTAAACGCCGCCCGCTGGAACCATCCGCTTGATCGGTTTTGGGCCGCGCGGCGCCGCCAGCGACCAACCGGAAACCGCTCGCCAGCGCTGGATGCTAACCCCAACCAAGCGCAAGCGAACGGCCGCACCGGGAGGTGTGCCGACCAGTTCGTTATTTAGCCACGCCGGACGCCAACCCTCCGCGAAGATGGCGGGTGTGGCCAGCATCATCTTTACGCGCGGCGCGTTCGCCAGCTTCGCCGCGATCGTTTTGGGGCACTGCCAGGCCTGTGTGTCGGTTGTTGTCTTGCAATGGATCAGGCGGCGCTCGCCGCCCATTGGATGTAGCAGGTCCAGATTTGCTGCCGCCTCGGCGCACCACTCTTTGGCGTCTAGGCGAGCCGCCAGCTTGATAGGCAAGAACCGGTCCTTCCTATTAGCTCCGGCGGGGGCACCGTGTCGAGGCAAAGCACCGAGAGCCAGCGCGGCGGTGGTGAACAGGGCGCCCTCTTCCGCTGCTCCCGCGTCCGGATCAATGTGCACGTGAGTTCGATAATCGGTCTTGGGATGGCGCAGGAAGCGGCAATCGAGCGCGATCTCTTCACCGGCTAGCCATTTGGTGCACTCATCGGCGGGCCACCAGGCAGGAGCCGGATCGGGCTTCAGGTCCTGAGGTGCCCGCGGGTCGGCCAGTTGGACAGGGCGCAGACCCGGTGACGGCCAATCGCATCCGCCGCTATGAGATGCTTGCGGCGCCGCGCGCCACGCCTTCCCTTGATGGACAACACAATCCTGCGGCGCGGGAAAGTACAGCTTCCTACAGGCGAGCGGAAGCGGCCCGGCAATTCCGACTCCGAGTAAGTCCTGAACGACCGATGATGAAAAGTCACGGTTCGCTGATATCGCCAAGGCCGATCGCAGCGATCCGGCGACCACCGAAGGTAGCAGCCACTCCAGCGCGCGCATCCGATTGCCCTGGTTGGCGCCAAAAGGACGGCTGTCACGGGAGACAACGGGGTCGCGGCAGGTGATCTCGACAATTGTCACGCGGAAGTCCCTCCTTAATTGCGCGAGTTGGGCTCCGCTTGCCTCATGGCCGCCCCAATCTGCCGGGCTATGAGAAGTTCGTTAACCAGGGTGCGCAATGCGCCGGCATCCGTGACGCGCTCGCGGATGAGTTCGTTGATTGCGTCGATCTGGGCCGTGCCAGCCGTCCGTTTTCCGGCCATTAGCAATAAGGCGTCTCTTTGTATCGCATCCCTGAGGCTGGCCCGGTCCGTCCACGCGTCATACACCTCGGCCAGCTTGCGCAGGTCGTAGGCGACGCGGCCTGAGATGGCGGCCGACCGCATCCAACCGGCCAGCCGCGCCAAGTGTTGATCCGGGTTTTCCGACCAGTTGGCGCGAAATCCAACTGGCCCTCGCCCACGCTTGACGACGTGGACCGCAAGCCCATCGCGGTCCCCCTGCTGGCCATCTTCGGGATGAGGGTGCTTGGCGTGTTTTTCAGCCTGGCGGCCATAGTCGAGCAGATCTTCCAACGGCTCCATGAAATGAGCGATCGCCAGCCCCACGGACAAGGTAGGAGTGGGCGCACCCTTCGCTGTCTTACCGGCTAGGGCGTCGCCGAAGGCGTCGTGCAGTGCGCGGGCGCATCCCAGGCACCGATCGACCGGCAAGAAAGCCAGAACATCGTCGCCGCCCGCATACACCATAACGCCGCTATGGGCATTAACGATATCGCGCGCATTGCTCGCGAAGCTGGCGAGCGCGCGGGAGAAATTGCGGTGCTGGTTCGGCAAATCAAGTCGCGAGAGCGCTTGACCCATCCGATCGCCGTCGGCGACCAAGACGGCGAGGTATGGACTGGGCTCGCCGTACTGTCCTATCAGCTCTGTGAGAGCTGCCCTTAGCGGGTTCAGGTCTTGATCCTTGATTTCTGTCTCCTTGATGAATTCTGGGTGTCTCGAGCGAAACACCGCCGTGCCCTCGAAGGGAAAGAGGGCATAATGGGGATGGCCGCCTGGGGATACGTCGAGCCGATTCAAAATCCTTCGACCGGCTAGTTCGGCGCAGGCCTGTTTGAGCTGGCTTAGATGTTGCTCCGCGCCGCGCAGCCATGGATCCGCAGCGACGCGCGCCACCGAAGGGTAGTGCACCACCTGCCCTTCAGGGCCCCAGGTGCGCTTGACCAGCCCGACGACGTCGAGCTCTTCGCCCTCGCTCAGGCGCAGCGGGCGGCGGTGTCCGTAAAGCCGCTCTTTCAACAACACGCTCTCGCGCAGACCGTCGAGCGATGACTTGGGAATGCCGGCGTGCCCCTTGGCAGGTACAAAGTCGCGGCAAAGCTTGCGAGCGGCCAGCAGCCGCATCAGCGCCGCGCGGTCTTGCGAGTAGCTTTCAGGTGCGTAGGGATGCCACGCCGCATAGAACTCGATCACGTCATCGATCTGCTCTTCCCAGATTCTTTGTCGGATCACGTCTTGGTACCGGGTCAGCACGGACCGAGCGAACCCGCGCCAACGCTGTTGAGCGGCAGCCTTGGCGGCGTGCGCTACCTGCTCGGGTTCGAACTGTGAGAGCTTGGCCAAGATTATGTTGGCGACGTTGAACGAATCGCGATCGAGCTGGGCATCGTCCAGCGGCGCGGGAAAGATCAGCTTTCCGTGCGCCTTAACCGCCTTGGCTGCCGCCTTGCTAATCTCGGAGAGCAGATAAGACCCAAACCACAGGTCTCGGGTGCGCCGCGCCGCGCTGATGAATTCCTGCACGGGGCCAACGCTAAGAGCGAGGAGATTGCCGCTCACGGTACAACCTCGGTGAACCCGGTCTCCTTAAGAAAATCGGCGAGTGCGCTCAGTGCGGAAGCGTAAGAACGCATCGGGCGGAGCACGCCGAACGAGGAATTTACGACCCGGTCGATCGGCAGGTCGTAGGATAGGTCACCTCCGTCGGCCCGCGCGCGCTCACCGATAAGCTTTAGCTTCAGCCCGCTCGGGATGCTTGGTTTTATGATGACCACTGCAGGATGCCACTTGCCCTGGTGCCACAACGGTCGCGTTATCGCCGGCGCTAGCATGCGATCAGAGCCGCCTACGCCGTCCGGGAGAACAGGTGTCAGTTGGACGTCCTGGGGATCTTTGTAGGGTCGGCCCGGACGCGTTTTCCCAGGGGAATCGGCGAAATGGAAGTTGATCGGCAGCCCTAAAATCGCCCTTGGGAACGCTGGCAGGAGATGCTCTGGGACGACGGGAACCGAGTGATCCTGGGAGTTCTCATCTGCCGGCGTGGCGTTGGACGGTGTGCCCGGTGGTGGCTTTAAGGAAGAACCTGTTATTTTTCGAATCGAATCCGCTTCGGGCCAGTGGCTCCGTCCGGGCACTCTAACGGTCTTGGGGCCAATGACCTTCTGGTGCTTTTTTCCTCTAGGGGATTGCCGAAAATTTCGGTACGCCTTGACCGATTCCTTCCATGCCGCTACGGCGTTGGATTGCGGCGGTGCAAGGTAAATGCTGCCAGGTAGGTGCGGTAGTGCGGATGCGAGTTCTTGACAGAAAACCGCACCACATCCCCTACGGCTGCGAGCACCGAGGCCGCCGAACGTGCACCAGGCCCTCAGTGCCTCGATAATATCCAGGCCGATGTCCTGGACCACCTCCGGTAGGACAGCCCTATGTTCTTTCTTCCTTTGTGCGTTCTGTCCTCTGCGTCGCGATTGAAGACCCTGCGCGTCATCCCAGGCCAATTGCAGCCGAAAGACGGGGCCCTCCCTTGCGACCTGCCGCCCACTTTCTATCGCCGAGAATAGGGCGTATGCGGCAGGGTCCCCTGCGCTTCCGTATTCGCCGGGGTCGACCGGCAGGATCCGCGGCTGCTCGGCTACATGTACGCGTAGGGGACTAGGGAAGTCGGTGCTTCCAAAAACCTCTTCTTCCCGCTGCCACATGCGGCTGCCAAGTTGGTGCCCGATGACAATTCGCCACCAGTAGCGAAGTTGGCCCCGAATCGATGTCCCTCGGATGGGCAGGCTTTCATCGGGTATGCCGGCCTCCGCACCGCCACCGAAGAGAGGCGTGACCAGCGAGATGTCGTACTCTCTGACGACTCGCGCGGGTGACTGAACTGATGGAGCTTCAGGGCAGGCAGGAATGTCAGCAGGTTTTGGCATCGCAAAGCCTCAGCATCTCTCGCCTGTTCCGCGTAATCTGACGGGCAGGATGCTCTGTGCTGCTATGATGAGCCTTATGCACCCTAGCCGCGGCAAATGTCAAATAGTTTAAAACACCGAGAAACAGCTAATGGCGCGTTTCCTAGATAAGTTGAGTGAAGCCGGTACCGGCTTGGGCCTAGTGGGGTGGGACGCCATGCCGCCATTCGTCGGCGCGGGCAGGGTCGCGCGCGCCACTGCACCCCGAGCTGTGCGAGATCCACCGCCTGTGCTCGCTGCGCGTAGGATGACGTACTGGCGGTTGGCCGCTTCACAGGCTTACGCCTCGCGACGTCGAGGGGTAGCGGAGCCAACTCGGTCGCATCGGGCGGTTTGCGCGCTAGTTGGCGGCGGAACCGCCGCTGCGGGAGGCGGCAGGTGATTTTGGCTATCCAGCCCGTTCTCGAGCGCTTTTCTGAGTCAGTTTTTGTTCCTTTCTAAGACATTTTTTCCCTCGATTTAGGTAATTTTCCCAATAGCGCGTGCTGCTGTTTCTGCTTTATTTGAACCCAACTGAGGCGCGGTGGCTGTGGCGGCGGAACCTCCCAAGGAGTTTGGCCTGTGCAGGAAGCGCAATTGCTCCCCGTCACGCCCGTGGCCACCGGCGCTATCTTGGGTTCGCTGGTCGAACCCAACGAGTTGCTAGCCAACCTGTGCCATGAGTTGCGCGCGCCGTTGACGGTGATGACGGGCTACCTTGAAATCTTAATCGAGGATTGGGGCGAGCGGCTGGGGGCGGAGCCCGGCCAGATGCTGGATCGGATGCGGCTGAGCGCGGCCGAGTTGGCCCATACCGTAGAGAACCTGATCGATTGGACCAATCCCGCCCCGCCGCAGCCCGAGCAGTTTAACTTGGATGGCTTGCTAAGCGAACTTGCGCCCGCGCTGGAGGCGATAAGCCGGCGACGTGACCTCGTGTTGCGCTTTGACGTAGCGCCTGAGTTACGAGCCGTTTATTGCGATCGCAAGATGCTGCGATCGATTCTTTTCAATCTATGTTCCAATGGTTTGAAGTTTACCGACCGGGGCATGGTGAAGGTGCGGATAGCGCCGCTCAGCGCTGGGCGCGAGGGGCTGGCGCTGGAGATTATCGATAGCGGCCGGGGAATCGATCCTGAAAGCCTAGCCCTTATCTTTCGCCCCTTTGTGCAGCTATCGCATAGCAATCGGCGCCTCAGCCGCGGCCTGGGACTAGGACTGGCCCTGGTCAAGCGGCAGGTGGCTGCGATGGGCGGATGTGTCGAAGTCGATTCCCATCCGGGAGCGGGAAGCCGCTTTCGAGTCGAGCTTCCGCGGGTGGTGCCGGCCTAGGCGCGTTACTTAAAGGGGGGCAGCGCGTCTGGATGGGGTGCCGCCCGCGGTCCCGCCGCTGACGGCCGGCGGTGCGGACGCGACATGGTACAGCAGAACTGGTTGGCGCCGGCCGTGAGGCGAGCGCAGGAGCACCCGGAAGCCCGCCAGCGTGCCGCGCTGAGGTGACCATAAGCGAGCCGGTATGATGATATAGCCGCCCGGCGCGCCATCGAGGTTGGCCGGGATGAAGGGTGCGGTGCGATGCAGGTAGAAGAGCAGCGGTGCCGCGTCTTCATCGACGAAGCCAGCCGCGTAAAGCGGCTCCCCAGGTTTGACCACTCCTAAAATCGCCTGCGCCGTCTGCCGATAGCTCATCTTGGCACATTCATGCCGCTCTTCCAGCGGAATCATGAACAGATTGGTCAGCACCGCTAGCAGGGCGATGGCGGCGTAAGCCGTTTCCAGTCGGCGGAAACCGTAGCGGGCTTTGCAATAGGCCGCGAAGCGTTTGACTCCCCAGGCCAGCACGATCGCCGAGGCCGGCCAGATCGGTTGCATGTACCAGCGGCTTTTGTACACGGCGGCCGACAGAAAGAGCAGCGCAACCAGCCAGTAGATAGCCAGTAAGCGGGAGGCGTCGCGGCGCTGCACGGCGACGAGCCTGTCGTCGGTGCTATAGGGAGGCGGCGGCGGATTGCGGAAGAGGGCAAAAAAGACCGCGATTGGCACCAGCAGGCTGAGCGGCAGAGAGCTGAGCAGCGTGGGCGCGAGATAGAACCAGGGTGGCATGCTGGCCCATCCCCAGCCCATCAGATGGCCCATGTTTTCGTCGAATAGCCGATGTAGAAAGTTTTGCTTGCCGGCCAGATAACAGGCTCCGTACCAGCTCGTGGCGACCGCTAGGCTGAGCAGGACGGGCAGGGGGCGAAGCTGCCGCAGGGCTTGGATGAAGCGGCGCTCGACCAGCAAAAAGATCACCATCGCCAATCCGGGCAGGCCGGCGCCGATCGGCCCCTTGGCCAGCACCGCCAAGCCCAGCACGATGCCTAAGAAATAGAGTCGAGCAGCGCCTACGCGACGCGTCTGTCCCTCCTCGGGAAACGCGCGCAGCCACCAAAGAAAGGCCAGCAGCGCCAGGGTCTCGTAAAACGCCAGGGTGGTATCAACCCGTCCCAATCGTCCCAGGCGGACGAATTCATGCTCGCCGAGCAGGGTCAGGCCGGCGAGGATGGCGCCGTCGGGACCCAGTATCCCGTAACTGAAACCGCTCACCAGCGCGACCGAGCCGGTGGCGTACAGGGCCGAGGTAAGGCGGAAGCTAGCGGGGGTGACGGTATGGAGGTCGAGCAGCTTATGGATGGCCAGCGCGGTCCAATGGAACAGCGGTGGCATGTACATCGGTGATTGGCCATTTTCCAACGGGAACATCTGGCCATGTTCGACCATCTGCTGGAGTAGCACGGCCTCGATCGCCTCGTTGCCGCGACAGATGTCGTGACCCAGGCGATTCATGGTGACGATAGACGCCAGCGCAACCATCGCGAGCACGATCGCCCATCGATTGCGCACTATGCCTGCCGGATAAGCGGCGGCGCCCAACTCCTCAAGCATCGCGGTCCTACGTTTATGGAGCGCAAAAGGGGTGGTCAATAGGGGATTGGGACTGTCGCCCTTGGTCCGCGATTGGCTAAGCCGCTTGTCATGGGAGCGGCTATGAATGCGCCGCGCGCGCGCCTGATCCTTAATCGTGTCGCTTGCCCGGAACAGGTTAACGAGGTGGGGGGCCAGGCGGGCACAAACCGTAGTGCCTTGTCTTGAACGGGCCGCCGTGGCCGCCGTTCGTGCGCGCGGGCCGGGTTTCGCCTGCGCCACCGAGGTTCGTCAAGCTGTCTCAGAATCTTCGACCTCGCTGCTCGGCGCGCACAAAAAAGGGTTTCTTTGGAGGGGTGCTACTGTACCCGGGGCACTGCGTCGGACGGCATCGCCACCGGCGATCCGTGATGGAGAATGAGCTTCCACTGCGCGCCGACGAGCTGGAATACGTTGGTGGCCAGCACCGTGGCGCGGCTGACCCCGTCATAATCGCGCTGCGTGAGGGTTTCCTCCACCACTATCACCGCCAAGCCGCCATCCAGGGTGAGCTGGACTTCGGTCACCTCGACCTTGACTTCGAAAGCGGAGGCGAAGATCCCTTCCCAACTGTTCATGATGGGGCCCCAGCCCAAGAGCGGACGCCAACCCGGATGGATACAGATAATGTGGGGCGCGCGATGCCAGATCGCCTCCATCTGCGCCAGCTCCAGGCTCTCGAAGGCGCGGTAAAAAGCCGCGTTAACCTGCCGGACCGAATCTGCGTGTGCCATTGGCTTGTTGCGCCGCGCGCCTGCCGCCCATGTGCGCGCAAGCGGTTTATCGGGCCTCCCACAACCAATATGCTTAAAATGAAAGGAATAGGGAAAGAGTTCGCGTGGTGGGGGCAGGGAAATCCTCTGCGCGCGGGCCCCGGCGGGTGAGTCTTGATGGCACGAGTGCGAGTCATTTACGAAACCGGCGAAGCCGATAAAACGATCGAGTTCAGTCCCGCTCAAGCGCCGTTTCAACACGACGGCGAGCCGGGCTCGCTGCTCGACGTGCTGCTTGGCCACGGCGTCCATCTGGACCACGCCTGTGGCGGCAATTGCGCCTGCACCACCTGCCACGTGATCGTTAAAGCCGGCGGCAATGCTCTGTCGGAGGCGGAGGAACGCGAAGAGGATATGCTGGACCGGGCGCCCGGGTTGACCCCGACCTCGCGCCTGGGCTGCCAAGCGGTGATTCAAGACGAAAACGCCGACATTGTAATACTGGTTCCGCGCTTTACCATCAACCAGCAAGTCGCGGAGAGCCGCTGAGAGGCATTGACGATGGCAGCGAGCGCCAACCGGTCGGATTACCACGGCGTCATCGAGCGCATCGTGGACCATCCGGCGCAGACTCGATCATTCTTCATCCGCTTGCCCAAGGAGCGCGCCCTCGGCTTCATTCCCGGGCAGTTCATTTCGCTTGTCTTACCCTTGGGCGACAAGCCGGCGCTGCGCCCCTATTCCATCGCCTCCGATCCCGAGCATGGCGATCTGTTGGAGATAGTGCTCAACCTGGTACCCGGAGGGTTGGGGTCGGCCTATCTGTTCGCGCGCCGAGTGGGCGAGGAGCTGACCTTCACCGGTCCCTACGGCCTATTTACCTTGGAGCACGCGCCCACGGTCGAGACCGTATTTGTCGCTCAGGAGACCACGATCGCACCGATCCGACCAATGATCCGCCGCGCGCTGGCCGAAGAGGGTAGCGCTGGGCTCCATCTGTTATACGCGGCGCCACGCGAGCAGAATTTGCTTTATCGCGAGGAGTTGATGGCTTTGGCGCGCCGCCATCCGCGCTTGCGTTTCGATCCGGTGATCACGCAAGAGCCCTCATGGCCGGGGATGCGCGGGCCGCTGCGCGAGCATCTGCGCGCCCTTTACCTCGACGCCGACGATCGGCGCGATCGCCAGTTCTATCTGTGCGGAGTGGGGCCGGAAGTTTTAACGATGCGCGACCTGCTGCGCCAAAACGGCTACGCGCGCAAGGCGGTGCAGTACGAAAAATGGTAGGTCGCGGAAGATCTAGTCGTGGGACGGGCCCGTGTGTCCGCCTTCACAGGGGCGGGGCCACTTACCCGCCAGCATCAGCAGAAGCGTTCGCCCAGGGTTTTTACATATAGCCGCTGAAGCCGGCGCGCAGATGGGAGGTGAGCTGGGCTATCGCCCGCCGTCCCATGTCAAGGCTGTCGGCGAAGCCGATAAAACCGTGAATCATCCCCGGATAGCGGGTACAGACCACCGGCACGCCGGCTCGGTCCAGCTTCTCGGCGTAGGCCTCGCCCTCGTCGCGCAACGGGTCGAATTCGGCGGTGAGGATCAGCGCCGGGGGCAGGCCTTGCAAACTCTTGGCGTGGAGCGGTGAGATGAAGGGATTGGTGCGGTCATCTTTGGGGTCGAGATAATGGTTCCAGAACCAGGCCATCATGTCGCGGGTTAGAAAATAGCCCTCGCCGTTGCTTTGGTAAGAGGGTGATTGCATGGTGGCATCGGTCACCGGATAGAGCAGCAACTGGAAGGCCAGGCGCGGGCCGCCCCGATCGCGCGCGGCCAACGCCACCACCGCCGCTAGGGTTGCGCCGGCGCTCTCGCCGCCCACCCCAATCTGACGGGGGTTGCAATGCAATTTGCGGGCGTTGGCCGCGACCCATTGCGTAACGGCCAGGCAATCCTGTGGCGCGGCGGGAAATTTGTGTTCGGGCGCCAGGCGGTAATCCACCGATACCACCACGCATCCGGCGCCGTCGGCCAGAAAGTTGCACAGCGGGTCGCAGCCCTCCAGGCTGCCCACCACGAAGCCGCCGCCGTGAAAAAAAACCAGCGCCGACAGTTCGCCCGATTGAGCCGGCGTGTAGATTCGCACCGGGATGGGACCGTCGGGACCTGGCACCGTCGCGTTTTGGCATTTCGCCACCGGTGTCCAGTAGCGGCGCCGGGTCTTGAGCCGAGCCTCGCCCGCTGCCCGCGCCTGCTCGGGCGTCAGGGTAGTGATATCGGGTGCGCCCAGCGCTTTCATCGCGTCCAACAGGGCTCGCGCTTGCGGATCTAATGGCATCAGTTGCCTCGCTCCCTTCAATTGTAGCGCGGACGCGGCGCCTTGGGCAGCTTTCCGCCCGCGCGCGGCTAAGCCGCCGCCATCGCCTCTCTCAGCCGTGCCGGAGTCATCGGCACGGTGCGCAAGCGCACACCAGTGGCATCGAAGATAGCGTTGGCGATCGCCGCCGCCGTGCATCGACTAGAAGGTTCGCCGGCTCCGGCGGGGCCGAGCTCGGGCCGATCGATCAGCTCAACTTCGATCGCCTCGGGTACGTCAGGCGAGCGCACGATCGGATAGCTGCGCCAGTCCACGCTGGTGACGTTGTGGCTGTCCCAGGTTGCTTCTTCCTTGAGCGCTCGGCTCATCGATTGGATCAGGTTGGCTTCAATCGCACCGGTCAAGCCGGCGGGGTTGACAATTAGCCCGCAGTCATGGGCGATGACAAAACGCTTGACCGTGATGGCGCCGGTTGCGCGATCGACCTCGACCTCCGCGATAGTGGCCAGATAGGTGGGTGGAAAGTACCCCTCGCCGTGGCGTGGTGCCACGGCTATCCCGCGACCGGCCACCACGGTGGCGCCGCTGGGGTTGGGCGCGGGCGAGGGGCGAGTTTGCCAGCGGGCGCGGCGGGCGGCCGCCTGGATCACTGCGACCGTGCGCGGATCGGTGAAATGGCGCAGGCGGAATTCAATCGGATCGACCTTGGCGGCCGCCGCCAATTCGTCGATGAAAGATTCCACCGCGAAGGTGGTCTGCGGTCCCTCGGGATCGCGCATGTGACTGGTGCGCAAGGGCGAGCCCTGGGGATAGAGCGGCGGTACGATATGGGCGCGGGCGCGTAAGGCCGGGACTAGATATTTGGTCGCGTTGCGGCCGTACTCGGCGTATTCGTTGCCCGCCGTGCTATTGGGAATGCCGATTAGCTGAGCTGCCAGCAGATTGCCGGGATGATAATAGCGCGGCAGCACTTCGTCGCCCGAAAAGGCCCACGACTCGAAGTCCAACGCCGCGATCTTGCCCGCGGGATCCACTGCGCCGCGCAGCTTGCAGACCACCGCCGGTGCTTTGGTGCCCCAACCGGTCATGTCGTGGCGCATCCACTGTACCCGCACCGGACGGCCTACTTCCTTGGAAAGGAGAACTGCGTCGGCGGCTGCGTCGGCGTAGCCCGGGCGGCCGTACGAGCCCGCGTCGGCCACCCACACGATCCGCACTTGGTCGGGCGGTACGCCGAGCAGGCCGGCCAGGCCGCGCTGCAGCATCGGTGGCTTTTGCGCCCCGGTCCACACCGTTGCCGAGCCGTCCTTGCGCACCCACGCCACCGCGCATCCGGGTCCCATCGTGACGTGCGACTGCATCGGCCATCGATAGGTTGCCTCGACGCGTTGCTTGGAGCCGGCCAGCGCGCTTTCGACGTCGCCCTGGCTGAGCGTGGTCTTGCTCGCCTTGGGCGCCACCGTGACCATGTGGTCGTATAACTGCTCCTGCGGTAGCAACTGGGTCCCGGGCTGGTTCCAGTTGACTTTCAACCGCGAGGCGGCTTCGATGGCGCTCCATTCGGTTTGTGCCACCACCCCTACAAAACCTTGGCGCGCCACCACCTTGACGATACCTGGAATGTCGCGTAGCGAGCTGTCGTCGACGCTGACCACGGTGGCGCCCACCACGGGCGGGCGGATGACACGGCCGTGCAGCATGCCGCGCGGGCGGATATCGCAGGCGTAGCTGAACTGTCCGAACACCTTGGGGGCAACGTCCAGCCGCGGCACCGAGGTCCCCACCACGGTGTAGTCTTTGAAGCTTTTGGGCTGAGCCGCGCCGAACACGTCAAGCTTGGCGGGCCCGCCGCTGACTCTGAGCTTTTGGTTGAAGCGGCGATCGCCGGCCAGCTTGCCGTAGCTGACCCGGCGCGCGCCATCGCCCCTGACGCTGACGATTCCGTCCTGGCACACCAGTTGCTCGACGGGTGCCTTAAGCCGGGTGGCGGCGCGCTGCAGGATAATGAGATGGGCCTGTGCCGCTGCGTTACGCAGAGGTTTGGCGCCCAAGGCCAAGGTCGTGCTGGCGCCGGTTCCCTCCTGATCGGGCGTGCGCGCGGTGTCGCCCATCACCACCGCCACCCGCTGCGGCGCCAGATACAACTCCTCGCCGACGATTTGGCTGATCGCGGTGCTAACGCCCATCCCGACATCGACCTTGCCGGTGAACACGGTGGCGTTGCCGTCAGCCCCAATCTCCAGCCAGGAATCCAGCTTGGCGTTGTTGGGAGTAGGAAAGATCTCGCTTGCCGCCAGCGCCTGGGACAGCGTGCTGGAAAAGCTGAACCCAACCACCAGCGCGCCGCTTCCCTTGAGGAAGCGGCGGCGCGAAAAACCTTTTGCGGTGCTCATCCTATCCTCCCGGCTTTGGCGATAGGTCAACTTCACGCGGCTCCCGCCAAGGCCGCCTTGATTCGCGCCGGAGTCATCGGAGCCGAGCGCACCCGCACCCCGAGCGCGTCGTAAATCGCGTTGGCAATCGCGCCGGCGGTGGGGCGGGTGGAAGGTTCGCCCGCGCCCGCCGGCTCGATCTCGGGTTGGTTTATCAGCACCACCTCCACCGCTTTGGGCAGTTGCGGCGAGCGTACGATCGGATAAGTGCGCCAGTCGACACTGGTCACGTTGTTTTGGTCGTAGGTGACTTCCTCCACGAGCGCCCGGCTCATCGATTGGATCAGGTTGCCTTCCACCGTGCCCTTGAGCGCCAGCGGATTGATAATCCGCCCGCAATCCTGGGCGCAGACCAGCCGAGTAACGGCGACCTCGCCGCTTGTGCGATCGACCTCGACCTCGGCCACCGTGGCCACGTAAGTGGTGGGAAAAAAGCCGGCCGCCCCGCGCGGGGCAAAGCTTATCCCGCGCCCCTTGGCGACTTGCTGCCCATCGTTCTTGGCCGGCGAGGGCCTGGGGTCCCAGCCCGCAGCGCGGGCTGCCACCCTGATCACGTTTTGCGAGCGGGGGTCGCTCAGATGGCGCAGGCGAAAGTCCACCGGATCGGCGCCGGCCGCCGCTGCCAGTTCGTCGATAAAGGATTCCACCGCGAAGGTGGTCTGCGGTCCCTCGGGATCGCGTAGGTGACTGGTCCGCATCGGCGAACCCAGCGGATAAAGCGGCGGCATGATATGAGCCACCGCCCGCTGATTGGCGGTGATATAGGCGGCGCTGCCGCGTCCGTACAGGGCATAGAATTCGTTTTCGCTGGTGGTATTGGGAAGCCCGCTTAGCTGAGCCCCCAGAAAGTTGCCGGCGGCGTCGTAATGAGGCGAAATCTCGGCCCCCGAAAAGCCCCACGATTCGAAGTCCAGGGCTGCTATCCGGCCCTCTGGGGTAAGCCCGCCGCGCAGCTTCATCACGATTGCCGGCGCCTTGGTGCCCCAGCCCGTCATGTCATGGCGCATCCACTGCACCCGCACCGGGCGTTGCACGGCTTGCGAAAGCAGGGCGGCGTCGGCGGCAACGTCGGCAAAACCTGGCCGGCCGTGGGAGCCCGCATCCTCTACCCAGATTACCCGCACCTGCGAGGGCGGGACCTTCAGCAGGCTGGCGATCCCTTGGCGCAGCACGGGCGGCTTTTGCGCCCCCGACCAAATCGTCACCTGGCCGTTCTTGCGCACCCAGGCCACCGCGCATCCCGGCCCCATCGTGGCGTGGGACTGGAAAGGCCAATCATACTGGGCCGCCAGCCGACGATGGGCCCCGGCCAGCGCGCTTTCGACATCGCCTTGCTTGAGCGGATTCTGGCTGGCCTGAGGCGGCGTGGCGAGCATGTGCGCGTAAAGGTCGCGCATCGGGATAAAGTTCGCCTTGGGCTTGCTCCAATTGACTTTGAGCTGCGTGGCACCTTGTATAGCCGCCCATTCGCTGTTGGCGATTACCCCCACAAAGCCCTCGTGCGCCACCACCTTGACGATTCCTGGGATGGCGCGGAGGGAAGCTTCGTCCACGCTCGTCACGGTCGCACCAGCTCCCGGAGGCCGTACCACCCGCCCGTGCAGCATCCCTGGCACCCGCACATCGACCATATAGGTGAACTCCCCCATCACCTTGGGCGCCACATCCACCCGCGGGTAGGAGGTCCCCACCACGGTGTAATCCTTGGGATCCTTGGGCCGGGCCGCGCCGAATACGTCCAGCGTGGCGGCCTTGCCCTTGACCTTGAGTGGTTCGTTGAAGCTGCGATCGCTAACCAGCTTACCGTAGCCGATTTGACGCTGGGGATGGTCTTTGACGCTGACTACGCCGTTGTGAGTAACCAATTGGTCAGCCGCAACCCCCAATTTAAGCGCGGCGCGATTAAGCAGGATGCGATGGGCCTCGGCGGCGGCGTTGCGCAGCGGCTTGGCGCCCAACGAGATCGAGGTGCTGGCGCCGGTGCCGCCCTGGTTGGGCGTGCGTGCGGTGTCGCCCATGATGATCGTGACTCGCTCGGGCGCCAGGTAGAGTTCCTCGGCGGCGATTTGAATAAGCCCGGTCTTGACCCCCATCCCGACATCCACTTTGCCCGAGTACACCGTGGCATTGCCGTCGGGGTCGATCGCCAGCCACGAATCGAGTTCGCCGCTGGCCGGCATCGCCATCGTCGCACCCTGAGCCAGGGTCTGGATAAGCGGGCCCGAGAAGCTGAAGCCAATGATCAGTGCGCCGGTGCCTTTGAGGAACCGGCGGCGTGAAACGGTCGTGTCCATCGCCTAAGCCTCCCGCATTTCCTGCGAGGCGCGCCGCACCGCGCGGAACATCGCAGTCTGCGCGCCACATCGGCAAATTAGACCGGCGAAGGCTTGGCGGATTTCGCTATCGCTGGGATTGGGATTGCGATCCAGCAAAGCCTTGGCGCTCATTATCCAGCCGTTGATACAGTAGCCGCATTGCATCGCTTCTTCCGCGATCCAAGCCTTCTGGATCGGATGGGGATGCTGGGGCGTGCCGATTCCCTCCAGCGTCACCACCTCATGGCCGCGCGCCGCCAGGGTGGGGAAGGAGCAGGAACGAATCGGCTGGTTGTCCAGCAGCACCGTGCACGCTCCGCATTGGGCCAGGCCGCAGCCAAAGCGCGGATTCTTGAGAGCCAAATTGTTGCGCAGGGCATAGAGCAGCGGCATCTTCGGATCCGCTTCGATTGTGCGCGTGCGGCCGTTTACCTTAAGCGAGATTCGCGCCATTGATCCATCCTCCGCGCGCAAGCGGCATCGCGCTCGCCACGCACTGGCGAAGCTAGCGCAGCCGCGAGCGCGGCGGCAAGTGCGGCAACGGGCAGGGGAAGGGGGTACAAGCCGCCGAGACTTGTTCCCCCCTAGCCCTTGGGCAGACCCAGTACCCGTTCGCCGATGATGTTGCGCTGAATCTCGCTGGAGCCGGCGGCGATCGTGTTGGCGCGCGCGCCGAGCATCCGGCCCATCCAGCGGCCGTTCTGCAACGCCCCCACCGCGCCCGGCGCCAGTTGCGCATAAGGCCCCAGCAACTCGCTGGCAAAGTTTTGGATGCGCAGGTTGAGTTCGGTGGCGGCCAGCTTGCCAAACGAGCTTTCCGGTCCGGGCACCTGCTCCCGCAGCATCGCGGTCAGCGCGCGATAGCGGGTCAGGCGCAGGCAGCGCGCTTCGATCGCGAATTGAGCCAGGCGCTGGCGTACGTAGGGATGGCGTGCCGCGGGCACGCCGTCGAAACTCACCTCGCGCGCCAGCGCGATCAGGTCCTCCAGCATCCGCTCCACCGGATGGCGCGCGCCGCCCGAGATGCGCTCGTACATCAGCGTGGCCAGCGACACTTGCCAACCGGCGTTAAGCTCTCCGACCAGGTTTTCGCGCGGCACCTCGACGTTGTCGTAAAAAATTTCGTTGAAACCGGCCTCGCCCGTCATCTGGACCAGCGGGCGCACCGTAATGCCTGGGCTGCGCATGTCCACGATTAGATAAGAGATGCCCTTGTGCTTGGGTGCCTTGGGATCGGTGCGCACCAGCAGTACTTGCATGCTGGCCCGGTTGGCCAGACTGGTCCACACCTTCTGGCCGTTTACGATGAAGCGGTCGGGCCGCACTTCGGCCCGAGTGCTTAAACTGGCGAGGTCCGAGCCGGCGTTGGGCTCCGAATAGCCTTGGCACCAGATCTCCTCGCCCGTGAGCATCGGCGGCAGATAACGCTTGCGTTGTTCGTCGCTGCCCAGGGCAATGAGGGTAGGACCGACCCGATCGATAGCGATGATGTTGGCGCCGTAAAGCGGCAATCCCGCGGCCAGAACTTCGTCTTGGTAGATAACTTGCTCCACCAGCCCCGCCCCCGCGCCACCCCATTGCTTGGGCCAATGCAAAGCAACGTAGCCGGCGGCGTTAAGCGCGCGATGGTAGCGCATCAAACGCGCCCAGCGCTCGTCGCTGGCGGCATCTTCCAGCCCGCCCACCGGCTCGTCGGTGTCGCCCCAGATGTCAGCCTTGGTGGCGCGCAACCATTGGCGCAGTTGGGCGCGAAAGGCTTCCTGTTCGGGGCTGAAGGTGAAATCCATGCTGACTCCTGCGAACCAAAAAACTGAGCGGCTTCTTCGCTCGCTGCATTTTTGTATGATGCAAGGGCCGGTCAGGGTCAAGATTGGACGATCGGCGTGGTGGTGATATAACCCTGCACTCAGTTGAGGAAAGACAGGTCATCAAATGGCATATCAGACGTTTCAGGTCCCCAACGAGGGGGAAAAGATTAGGCTGCGGGCCGACCACACCCTGGACGTTCCCGACCAGCCTATTCTGCCCTATATCGAAGGTGACGGCACCGGGCCCGATATCTGGCGCGCATCGCAATACGTGTTCGACGAGGGTTGCCGCAAGATCTACGGCGGCAAGCGCAAGATTGCCTGGATGGAAGTGCTGGCCGGAGAAAAATCCTTCACCCGCTTCAAGACCTGGCTGCCCGATGAAACCGTCGAGGCCTTCCGCGAATATCTAATCGGCATCAAGGGGCCGCTTACCACCCCGATCGGCGGCGGCTTCCGCTCGCTTAACGTAGCCTTGCGCCAGTTGCTCGACCTGTACGTGTGCCTGCGTCCGGTACGCCATTTCAGGGGCGTGCCCAGCCCGTTGCTCCATCCCGAGAAGACCGACATGGTAATTTTCCGGGAAAACACCGAAGACATCTACGCGGGAATCGAATGGCCGGCGCAGTCAGCCGAGGCCAGAAAGATCATCAAGTTCCTGCAGGACGAGATGGCGGTTAAGGAGATCCGCTTTCCTGCCACCTCGGCTATCGGAATCAAGCCGGTGTCGCGCGAGGGCTCGGAGCGGCTGATTCGCGCGGCGCTGGACTATGCGATCGCGCACAAGCGCAAGAGCGTGACCCTGGTGCACAAGGGCAACATCATGAAATACACCGAGGGCGGCTTTCGCGATTGGGGCTACGAGCTGACTCGGCGCGAGTACCAGGGGCGTGCCATCGGCTGGGACGATTGCAACGGCAAGCCGCCGCCCGGCCAGGTGCTGGTCAAGGACGTGATCGCCGACATCTGCCTGCAGCAGGTGCTGACTCGGCCCGACGAGTTCGACGTAATCGCGACCCTCAACCTCAACGGCGATTATCTCTCCGACGCGCTAGCGGCGCAGGTGGGCGGCATCGGCATCGCGCCCGGGGCCAATATCAACTATCTCACCGGCCACGGCGTGTTCGAGGCGACTCACGGCACCGCGCCCCGCTATGCCAATCAGGACAAGGTCAATCCCGGCTCGGTGATCCTGTCGGGCGTGATGATGTTCGAGCACATGGGTTGGCAGGAACTGGCCGACGGCATCGTGCGCGGTTTGGAGCGGACGATCGGCAACAAGACCGTTACCTACGACTTCGAGCGGCAGATGACTGGGGCCAAGTTGCTCAAATGCTCGGAGTTCGGCCGCGCCATCGTCGAGAACATGTGATTGCTTGAGCGCGCGCCTGCCTCTTTTATCCCCCTCCCGGATCAGGGAGGGGGTAGGGGGTGGGAGCGCGGTTGATTAGCGCTGGCCTACCCAATCGGGCTGCGCAACCTGCTGCCAGCGCTCCCGGATTGCCTGATAGACGTCGGCGGGCAACGCGCCTTGGCTGAGCAGCTCCAGATTGCTGCGCCAGCGTTGCGGCTTGGTGGTGCCGACGATGGCGGTATCAATCCCGGGCGTGCTCAGAGTAAAGCGCAGTGCCGTGGCTACCGCCTCAGGCCGATGCAAGAAAGGATAATTCAACTGGCGCAGGCGCTCCCAGTACGGGCGCACATAGTTGTTGGCGGGTTGCTCGGTCAGCCAGGCGGCATTGGCGATCGGCCGCTTGGCCACCACCCCGATACCACGCGCGCGGGCCAGCGGCAGCACCAGTTCCAGCGCTTCCTGGTCGGCGATACTGACCGAAATCTCCAGCACCGCGAACGCGCCGCATTCCACCGCGTAGCGCGCCGCGGCGCCGTCTCCGCTGTAGCCCAAATAGCGAATCTTGCCCTGGCCGCGCGCCTTTTCCAGCGCCGCGATGGCGTCGCCCTGGCGTAACACCGACTCTTCGCAGCTATGTAAAAACAGCACGTCGATTACGTCGGTGCGCAGCCGCCGCAGGCTGCGCTCGATACTGGCGGCGATCGAGGACGGTTCCCAGTTGCCCGGCCATACTCCGTCCATATGGCCGCACTTGCTCATCAGGTAGTACTGGTGCCGGCGCTTGCTGAGGGCCTGGCCGATCAACTCCTCGGCCGATCCGTAGCATTCGCCTGTGTCGATCAGGTTCAGCCCCGCGTCCAGGGCACCGTTGAACAGCGCGCGCGCCTGGGCCAGCGGCAGGTGGCCGTAGCCCAGCTCCGAAGTTCCCAATCCCAGCCGACTTACATTCATCTCGGTCGTGCCCAGCGGATGCGTCTCGACCTTGGCGCTCATCAATGGTTCCTTAATGGTTGCTTTCCTGAGGTTGGGTTCGCGGGCCAGTAACCATCATAACAACCGCATGTTAGCCGCGCGGCGAGGCTGAACAAACGCCCTCAGATCCCCTTGAAGATGAAAACCCTGGGTTGGCGCATGAGGCCATGTAAAACACGGCTGAGTTGGCGACGGAAGCGTCGGCCGCGCCGGAAACGGAGAAGCCGCGACCACCCGCACCGAAAAGCTCGCTTCGGCCAATACATGAAGAAGACAAAAGCGGCTGGACCGGGGTACGCTGGACAGGTACTCCAACATCATGCTATGTACGGCAAGTAACCGTACATTTAAGAAGGGAGTCGATAGGGATGAAGCGAGCAACCTCGGCGATCCCACGAGCCGAGACGAAGTCAGAACGCTTAGAGCTTAGAGTGACCCCCTCCGCAAAAAGATTGATCCAGCAGGCCGCCGCGGTCAGCGGCCTCTCGGCAGCTGACCTTGCCTACGAAGGCGCTCGCCGGATTCTAAGCGAACATGAACATATGGAGCTGAGCGAGGCGGACCGTAAGATTTTCCTTGAAGCCCTCCTCAGTCCACCGAAACCTTCTGCTCGGCTGGTCAGCGCTCTCAAGCGCCATACCATCGAAGTGGAATGATTGGCGCTGCGTTGGCGAGTGCCGCTCACGGTACAACCTCTCTCCAGCGAACATGAGCGGGCAAGCTTTTCTTGCGGCGAACCTAACCTCGACCATTACTTTCGTCATCAGGCTAGACAAGACGAAAAGCGCAACATCGCACGCGTCTTCGTCGCGACCGAGGGCGGCCTCGGCGTCGTCGGGTTCTACACCCTGAGTACCTGCGCCATCCATCCTGGCCAGTTGCCCAGGGAGATCGCCCGGAAGCTTCCGCGCTACGACGCAATTCCCGCCGCGCTAATCGGACGCCTGGCGCGAGACATGCGGGCCCGCGGGCGGGGCGTCGGGGAATTGCTGTTGGCGGACGCCATCAAGCGGGTGCTAGCGGCCGATCGTTCGACGGCCATATGGGCAATCGTGGTCGATGCAAAGAACCAAGGCGCTGCCGACTTCTACAGTAACCGCGGCTTCGTTCCCTTTCCGTCGCGCCCGAGTCGGCTGTTCCTTCCCACCGCAACCGCGCGCAAGGCAGTCTCGGTCGCGGGATAAAGGGTGTTCAGCCCCAAAGGGAAACTCTCGGCCGGCAAGCGGAGGCGAGGTGCGCGGCCGAGGCCGCCTTACGCTCGCGGTTCGAAAAGAACTGTGGCAGGCTGCCGCTCCGATGCGCTGGTGCCGCGTAGCCGGCTTCTGGGCCCCGCAAAGGCCACAAGAGACTCGCCTGCCTGGATGCTTAGCCTCCTTGTGGGTTGCTCGGGGGGCGAGAACATGGCACAAAGGATGGTTGCGGCGGGGTCGTAGTTCAGCTCGGTTAGAACGCCGGCCTGTCACGTCGGAAGTCGTGGGTTCAAATCCCATCGGCCCCGCCAATGATCAGCGCAGGAATTTGTCCGCGGCCACGGTCGCGGTGAGGACGGCCTACAGAGTTGAAACTGAGTGAACAGACCATGAGCGTATCTCACGAGCGCGCGCTTGCGGCCCGCCAATGGGTCGTGATTGACGCGGCCGACGCGGCGTTAGGGCGGGTAGCCTCGCGCGCCGCCAGCATCTTGCGCGGCAAGCATCGGCCGGACTTCACTCCCAACCAGGATGCCGGCGATTTCGTGGTCATCATCAACGCCGCCAAGGTGATGCTGACTGGAACCAAGGGTACCGACAAGATCTATTACCGCCATACCGGCTATCCCGGCGGCATACGCGCTACCAGCGCGGGCAAGTTGCTGGAGACTCGGCCCGAGCATCTAATCGAGACCGCGGTGCGTGGGATGCTGCCCAAAAATCGGCTGGGCCGGCGGCTTTTTACCAAGCTCAAGATTTATCGCGGCGCCGAGCATCCGCACCTGGCGCAACAGCCGCGGACGGTGGCGCTCAAGAATTTGTGAGGAGCGCGGGCTCAAGCGGGACTGACCACAACCTGGTTCAATCGCAAAGTGAAATAGGAATCCCAGTTCATGGCTGATAAACGAAACGTCACCCAGGCCACCGGCAAGCGTAAGACTGCCGTGGCGCGGATCCGGCTGCTGCCCGGCGGCGGCACGATCACGGTCAATCGGCGCTCCTTCGAAGATTACTTCCCGCGCGATACCTCGCGCATGCGCATCCTGGAGCCGTTGCAGGTGACCGAGACGATGGCCCAGTACGATGTGCTGGCCGAGGTCCATGGCGGTGGTATCTCGGCCCAGGCCGACGCGGTACGGCTGGGAATCTCGCGCGCGCTGGTGGAGATTGAGGAAACGATGCGCGCGACGCTGCGCAAAAACGGTCTGCTGACCCGCGATCCGCGTGCGGTTGAACGCAAGAAGTACGGCCGTCACAAGGCGCGCAAGCGGCCCCAGTACTCCAAGCGCTAGCCTTCTCTATTGCACATTGCTCCAGCGGGAGGTCCCGACCTGTCGCTGGAGAATCTGCGTTGCCGCCTGTTTTTCTGTTTCTTCCACCTTGGCGTGTAAAGCTCAGAAGAAGGGGAGTGTTATCCGCCACCATCGCCGCCGGCGAGAACAAACCGGCGTATGCGTTTTCCCAGCCAAGACTCGGAGCAGCTAGCTCAGCTTTTTCAAGATTGAAGGGAGCTGTCATTGCGCCGTTCATAATTTGCCGGCCGAAAGCCAGGCTTGGCGCCCGAGAGCGCGCGAATCAGCCGGGCCACGAAGCCCAACGCCAACCATAAGACGAATACTTGAGCGAGCGCGAACATGATCGCCAGGTAGGGGTCGAAGGTCAAAAAGGTCGCCAGAGCCAGCAACGCCAGCGCGAGTGCCACCAGCCGCGTGGCGGGTGCGCAGGGCTGGTACGTGTTCACGACTTCGCTCGTCGGCCGTCGATTTGGTGGCCTGGTCCGTGACACTCTTCGCAACTGCTGACATCGCTAAGTAAATCGGCGGCGATGTGACGGTTATCTTCCAGGTGGGCATCGATCGCCAGAAAGCGCGCCGATTGCGCGTGGCATTTAAGACACAGGCGGTTAGAAAAACGGTCGCCGGCGGGATTGGGCAACCGATAAGCGCCGCCGAGGTTGACCCACGCGTCGCGCACTCCGGCAAGCTTGGCGGCAACCATCCCGGTGATGCCGAAATCGGCGTGACAGCCGTAGCAATTCCTTCCCGGCATGGCCCCGTCGCGGAAGTGAACGGCGGCCAACGCGCGGCCGGCGGGATTGCGCATGTCGCTGAAGTAAGGCTGCATCGCACGATGGCAGGTGGCGCAGAAGGCGTCGCTGGTCGAGTTGTGCAAAATTGCTACGTCGGCCAATGGCAGCATCGCAAGCGGGATCAGGCACAAACCCAACGCTTCCAGCCACAGGCATGCCCCAAGACCCCATCGCAGGCGCCATCGGCGCGGTAGCGCCAGACATAAGATGATGGCAGCCGCCATCATAATCAAAATGAGCGCTAGCCAACTGGCCGAACTGTTCCAAGCGAAAGTGCTGGCTGAGCCGCTCGCCAGCGCGCTCATCAAGGGACGCGGGTTCACCGGCCTATTGAGCCAGTGAGCGGATGTAGGCGACCACATCCGCTATCTGGGCGTTGGAAAGTTTGTGGCCGAAGGGCGGCATCAGGCGCGACTTTCCCACCGCCTTGCCGCCCAACAGGATGATTTGGTTGAGTTGAGCGTCGGTGAATTTCGCCATCCTCTGCTTGTCCGGCCATGGCACCGGGGTGACATGTACGTTGAGATTGCGCAGCTCCTTACCGTCGCCCATGCCGATGGGTCCGTGGCATTGGGCGCAGCGGCGGGCCGCCACTTTGGTGCCGTCGGATAGGCTGGCGGCCCATCCCGGCGCGCTGATCGCTACGGCGGCGGCACAGAGGATCGCGGTAAGCTTGAGGCGCGGCACTCGGGACTCCTCAGAAGCGGTAGATAAGTTCCAGCCGCTCGCCGAAATCGAAACGATCGCGCGCCACCACGGTGTTCTGATTTCGGAGCGCTACTAGCGTCAGCCGGGCCAGCGCGCCATAGAACAGCCCGCGCCGTGCCACCCCCTCCAGCCCGGGCGCGCTGAGCAGAACGCGCGCCAGGTCCATCTGGATTTGCAGAGCACATCCTGCCTGGTCGTTGTGAAATGCCGAATTGTCGATTAGGAAACCCACCTCCGGAGTGTAGGTGACGATCCCTTTGGGCTGGAAAATCGTGCCCAGCGCCCCGCCGATGGTGTCGGCCCCGTTGGCGTCGAGTTGGGGAAAGGGGGCTAGGCGGTCGAAAGTAAATAGCACCCCCTCGTTGCTCAGCGCTTCGCCCTGAACCGAAGGCGGCAGCCAGTTGGGGGTGGCGGCAAAGAAATTGGCGTAGGCCAGCGTCCCCCACAAGCGATGCTGCGTTTCCAACACCACCAGTTCGCCGCTGCCCATCGAGCTGTTACCCGTACTGCCCATCGCGCGTAAACTGAGCCCGCCGGCGCTCCCGAAAGTGCGCGTGCTTGAGACCGCCCAAAAGCAGCGATTGAAGTTCTGGCCCTGATAGCTGGCGTTGTCATAACTGCAGGCGAAACCGAATTCCAAAAAATAGGCATACCAATCGGCGTCGCCTGCGACCCCGGTCAGCTTTTTGCGGATTTGCTGGAACTGCGCTTCGGTCAGACCGCCTTGAGTTTCGCCCACGCTTAAAAAGAACAGCAGGTTGAGATTGGATAGGTTGCCGAGCTGGATATTGTTTTTGGAGATCATGAAGCCGTCGAAGATGTTGTCGAACCAGATACCATTTTGCAGAGTTAGCGGAATCCGGCCGCCGGAGACGGTAAAGTCTAGCGGCCAGCGGTCGTTGGGATTAAGCCAATTGAAGGGTTGTCCTTCGTAGTAGAGGTCGGCCGGCACCGCCATGTCGCGCAGTATCCAGCCGGGATTGCGAGGCCCGAACTCGTATTCTGTCGGCTGCAAATCACCCCGCTCCAGCGGCCGGAACAGAGCATGGATGCGCTGGGTGACAGTGAGCTGCAGGTTGAGATCAAGATCGACTTCAGGGACTAAAAAGCCGTTGTTGGCGTTGTCCATGCGATAGGCCAGGGTTTGAAAGCGCACGAAACCGTCGATATCGAGCCGTGGATTGAATTGTTCGCCCAGAAAATCGAAGCCGAAATTGGGCGCTTGTCCCGGCGAGAGCAGGCCGGGCGCTCCCAACAGCGTGAAAGCCTGGGCGTTGGAGGCCAGCAGCACAACTATTGCGGGCCACCATTTGGTGAAATATCTCCACCCCTTCCAAAGCTGCACCCTCATCGCGCTCCCGCGCCCTCCTCAGTTAGCGCCCGAAGAGTTAGGCGCTGCCTCAGGATGGATGGAAGTCGCAAGCAAGACGGGATGGGGCTTGCTCGCGTCCAGCTCCGCGCGTTGCCTGACGGGAATCGCCGCTTGATAGTCTTGAATGTCGGCAATACGCAGTTTGGGTCGTAACTGCGGGATCCCTAGGTCGCGCAACAAATGGGGTGGCAGGTTGCGGTAGCGCAAGCGCACGCTCAGCAGCAACGGGCCTTGGGTATCCAGAGACACGCGCACCCGATAATCAGCGGTGCGCGTGGCCAAAGGTGGAATTCCACGTTTAAAAATGCGTCCACCAGTGGGAAAACCAGTAATCAAAGCAGGCATCGGCGCAGGGATCACAAACGGTGTCGGATCGATGAAGCGATTGACCGTACTGAGATTCTCCACCTGCGTGCCGCGAAAGCCGGCCGAGATGAAACTGGCTTGCAGATTGAACAGCGCAGAATCCAGCGGTACCAGCCCTCCCGCCACTTCCGCGCTATCTTCGTCGCGCAGATCCTTGAAACGATCTAGCGTGCCCGAGGCATAGAGCTGATGGCCGGCGCCGTCGCGCACAACTACCTCCAGCCAGATCTGCCGCTCGGCCGCGAAGCCGGTGGGTAGATTATGGCCGGCGCCGGTATTGGTCACCGCTACCTCGATTTTTACCCAGCTACCGCTCAGTACTGCCTCGGGATGACGGACTACCATGCGCGCGGCATTTCGCAGCAAAGTCTCACGCTGTGCTTCCAACTGCGCGCCCAAGGCCGCGAACGCCTTGTTATCTAGGCCCAAGTCAGACTGCCCGAAGGCAGTTAAAAGCGAGTAATCAGGCCCGGTGAAACGATGGCTTGAGCGATAGCGCTTGGGAGCGTCAGGGAACAAGGTAGTATCGACTATGTAATCCTTGGTCAGTTGATCCTGTCTGAAGGGTCGCCCGGGAATTGGACCCATGTGGCAGTTTTGGCAGGTGATTCCAGCTCGCGCGTAAGGCCCATTACGCCATTCGCTGAAGGCTTCCTCGATGCGGAAGCCGTCGGGCGAAAAAACATCATGACAATTGCCGCACAGGCGCGCCTGTGTGATGTAGTCGGCGTGGCGCGACCGATGGGGCGACTTGATCAGGCGCAGCCCGGCGGGTGCATTGAGTTCGTCGCTGCCATAGTAGGGACCATAAATCGTTGGCTCGGGGTCTCCGGCCACTGGAACATGGAATACCGACGAAGCGTCCTGGTTGGGCTGGTTGGTGGCGTGGCACGAGATGCAACCGACGCTGTCCAAGGCCGCCTCGCTGCGCTTATCGTTGGGCATGATCGCGCTCTCGCCGGCGGAAATTCCCACCGGAGTGTGGCAACGTACACAAAACGTGCCCAAAGTACCGCCGCTGTTAGTCAGTACCGTAGCGGTAAATGCCAAAAACACCGGGCTGTGCTGAGCATAGGCATGCATCGAGGTACGCCATTCACGGTATTCGGCGGGATGGCAGTCCTGGCAAACTACGGAACGTAAAAATACTGTCTTGGTATCGTCAGGAGCCTTGGCCCGCAGTGTGGACAGGCGGGTGACGCCGGGGGTCGCGTTGCAAGCCACCAATAGTCCTGCGATTCCAAGCCACCACCATCTATCTACACCGCTCCAGCCCGCGTTGAAGGTCCGAAGACATACCTTCGCCTCAGGGAATAAATGCATATTTCCCTCGCGATATACTCTTACCGGCCAGGAACGTTTGGAAACTACGTATTGGTACGGTAGCAGAGCTTGCCGGCTCGCGCCGTCAACTCGGTTCCCGATCGGGGAAAGCAGGGCACCGAAACCGACGATTGCTCTGTTTGCTTTTCACTGCCCAGGGAGAATCGGCGAGGTGAGACAGCCGCTACCACCCGTGCTGAGTCACGGTGGCATCAAAGCCCCCTCGTGCCTTGCTCGGTAAGTCTCCGTTGCGTTGACGCCACGGAATTGCCTACTTGTGATTCGCAATTGGCGCCAATCCCAGTTATTGCTTGCATTTAGCGAACGCAGTAAAAGAGACGTCAAATTTTTGGAGCAAGGGAGCAGTCGGTGGACCTCGGACAGCGCGGCCAGCTGCGGCGTTGCGGTGCGCATCAGGATGGCCCTGAGCGGGTACTTATGCAGCGCTCCACTCGCCTAGGAAAAGATAAGGAAGGCGCGGGCTGCGCAGACTTTTTGTGCCGCCCGTCAGGCTATGGATTTAGGCCGCGCCCAGTGTGGCTTCACCCGGACGCCATCCGCAGGGGGTCAGCTCTCCGGTCTTAAGGGCCTGCAATACTCTGAGCACCTCGCCGATATTGCGGCCTACGGCTAGATCGTTAGCGCTGGCGAAACGGATCATGCAGTTGGAGTCGACAATAAAGGTAGCGCGCATCGCGACCCCCTCGACCGGGTGGATGATTTGCAAAGCTTGGCTCAATTCCCGCCGAAAGTCGGCCAGCATCGGATAACGCAGATTGCGCAGGTCGGGATGGCTGCGGCGCCAAGCCAGATGCACGTAATGGGTGTCGGTGCTCATTCCCAACACCTGCGCGCCGGCCGCGCGAAAATCGGCTTCACGCTGCGAGAACTCGGCAATCTCAGTCGGGCAAACGAATGTGAAATCCATCGGCCAGGCGAACAGTACCAACCATTTCCCGGCATAGCTGGTGTGGCTCACTTCGCGAAATTCCTGCCCTTCCTCCAAGCTGACCACGGCAGGCAGCCGAAAGTCGGGAAGCTTGTCTCCCACGCTAAGCATAACCGGCCTTTTCCTTTTGCGATCTTTGGCCGCGCAAGTATGACCGCCTCAACTGTGGTGGCCGCTTTGTTACGCGCCTTACGTGGCTTGAATTTTATCGCCCGGCAGGGTGTCCGGTCGATTTTTTTCGCCGCGCCGGAGCGGCGGGGGAGCCGGATGGGGGTCGCGGGCCAACAGCGCCACACGCGTGACCTGGATTCCGGGCAGATGCAGCCCGGCGTGTTGCGCGTGGGCCAGATGGTTGAGAGCGCCCAGGTTGGGTTGCAGCAGGTAAAGCAGGCGGGAGTCCCGCGCTACCGCTCGCACCAGTGCCAGCAGGTCGATCACCTCCGCGCGCCAATGCTCGCGCACGCTCAACCCACGCCCGCTCGCGTCCCGCGCCGCCGCACAAGCTTGCTCCAACTCCTGCCGATGCTGCGGATGTTTGCACTGCCACTGCATCAGCTTCTCGTCCAGCCCTTCGCGCGCCACTCGATAAGGCGCCAGGGCTTGATTTTCTTGCCGACAGATAGCGGCGTGTGCGGCATACGCCGCCTGCTTGGCCGGCGCGAACCATTGCACCACCTGTTCCTGCCGCCACCCGATTTCTTGGCGCCATTTAAGCGCCGACGCCAACGCGTTGGGTTGCGCCAAATCAAGCCGATTGATTCGCTCCGCCAGGGCACGGGCTGCCGCCAACAGCCGGCGCGAGGGGCGTTGATGGCGAACCAAAGCTACGCTCGCGACTTTGGCGCGTGGCGGCGCGCTTTGCTGACTGTGGGACATAACTCCTCCGCCTGCGAGAGCTTGACTGTTGCAGACGTGCTCCTCGCGCCGCCGTACGCGAGTGCCTTCGCCGGCGGGCGTACTCGGAAGTCTTCCCGCTCATCCACCACCTTGCCCTATCCCCGACCGCCGAGCGCGCCAGCGCCGGCCCTTCCCAAACCAGACGAGCGCGGCGGTGTCTTCGCTCCGTTACTCCGATACTTTCCGCCTCGGCCTACCGCCCGTTTCATTCTGCATAGGGTTTCGGTGTGCGCCCGTCGCTTCGAACTCTTCTATTAAGCCATGAGGTGATCATTCGTGTCAAATTTGATTGTAAAAAATCTACCATTTGTACCGCCGCAATAGCTTGCGATATCAACTAATTTGCCCAAGTATAAGCAAAAATGCTTGCGTTTCAGAACGCACTGGAAGGAAGCCAATGGTCAAAAAGTTCTCAAAATTGATAAAGCAGTTGCTTGACCGTGGACGGCACCGGGGCCTAAAGTGCCGGCGTTCGACGGCGCTGTGAAAAGGCGCGGCAACTTCTCGGAGGATACTCCCAGGGCGGCGCGGGCGCGGCACCGTCAACAACCGGAGCTCAGCAATATCGTGAAGACCGCCATCCGCATTATTGCTGGTTGTGAAAAGGGCGAGGTCGGCCGCGCTGCCCACGCCCTCGGAGTAAGTGAGCCCACGCTTTATCGATGGCGGCGGGCAGGCAACATGCGCGAGGCGCGCGGTGCCGATGTGTTGCGGATGCATCAGCTAACCGGCTTGCCGATGGAGCTGCTGATTAAGGGTTGAGTGGACAATCGCGCTTACCGGCCTGACGGGCTGATTGAGCAAGTCTGCTGCGCAGCCTGGCAGCAGAATCCATATACCCAGCGAGCAGGCTGGCCGCGTCGCCACTGGCGGGAAAGGAGGGTGTAGCGAAGCTTGCCTGCACGGGGGGAATAACTCAAGTGTGCTGCTGTCTGGAGGTATCAAAGGGCATCATGTCTGAGCTTGAGATGATTACGGTCCCGCAAGCGGCGCAGCGCCTGCACGTCGCGCCCAACACGATCTATAATTGGATTACAGAGGGGCGCCTGACCTACGCCGACGGCTTGCTGAGGGTCGGCGGGCGCACCCTCTTCCATTGGCCCACTCTGCGCACCCGGGCTTTGAGTGGCCTGCTCGATCCGGCCCGCGCCGTGCGGCGCGAGGGGCTGGCCCGGGTCTGATCCGATGGCAGGAGTGCACGCGCAAAACGGCCGCTTGCTGCTTACCTTCCAATTTACCCACGCCGGCCGGCGCTTTCGCTGCCGTGAGTTCCTTCACCTCGACGATTGCCGCGACAATCGCCGCTTGGCGGCACGCCTGAGCGCCGAGCTGGAGCGCGACCTGGCCGCCGGCCGCTTTGATTATGCCGCTCGCTTTCCCCTAAGCCGCAACCTGGTTCGCCTCGGCCTGCAACCCCACGTGCCGCCCGCGCTGCCGTCGCTGGCGGCGTATGCCTTTCAGTGGCTCGCCGCCCAACGCGCCCATTTAAGGCCGTCCACCTTTTATGACTACACCCTCATTGTCCGCAAGCACCTCGCCCCACCGCCCTTAGGCGCGCGTCTGCTCGACCAGGTTACCCACCTGGAGTTGGAGAATTGGCTGCTCGGGCTGAAGCAGGCTGGCTTGGGCCCACGCCGCATCAACATGGCGCTGGCCCGCGTGCGCTCCATCTTTCGCCTGGCCGAGGAGCAGAGACTTATTCCGCGCAGTCCGGCGCGCCATATCCGGGCCCTGCGCGAACCCCGCGCCGCCGTCGATCCCTTCAACCGTCGCGAATGCGTGGACCTCATCGGGGCGGCTAGCTCACCTTGTGAGCAGGCCTTGCTCGCCACCCTCTTAGGAACTGGGCTGCGCCCCAGTGAGGCTCTGGCCTTGCGTTGGAGCGACCTCGACCTCAAACGCTCCCTGCTATGCGTGCGCGGCTCGCGGAGCCGCTATGGGGTGGGGATGACCAAGACCGCTGCCTCCGAGCGCGAGGTCGATTTGGGTCCTCTCCTGGTTTATCAATTGCGTCGCTATGCCGCCCTCCCTCGACGTGCCCCGTGGCTGTTCGTCGGTGCTCGCGGCAAGCCACTGGATTGGACTAATTTTCGCACCCGGCGCTGGCCCGCCCTGCTGGCCGCTGCCGGGGTGCGGCCGCGCCCCCCTTATCAATGCCGACACACCTATGCCACCACCTTGCTGGCCACCGGAGCCAATCCGCAGTACGTGGCACATCAGTTGGGCCATTCCAGCCTCGCGATGGTCATTCGCCATTACGCGCGCTGGACCCATAAGCCAGAGTCCGCGGGCGCCCTGACCCAAGCCGGGCTATGAACTCCACCCTTCCTCTTAAACCTCTCGCTCAAGCACTTGCCTCGCTGGCCCCGTGTCCAACGCGGTTTCAACCAACGTCATTGGCCTGCCGGTCAGCAGCTACCGATGGCACGTCGGCCGCTTCTCGCGGTCGTTCCGCTTCGCCCGGGTTGGCGCCGCTTTTTGAAGCCTGGCCCTGCTGCGAACTAACGACCTGCGATAGTGAAGCTGTTGTCGGCGTTATGCCCACGGAAAATCGGCGTCCCCTGTCATTTTGTGTAACAAGTCACGTCCTAGGCGCCGGTTACGACCTGTTAGCTGTCGTCGCGCTGGTCAACCTGCCACAGCTTGCGCGCTTCGCTCGCTCGCCCAGGCGTCTTGGTCGCGTCTCGTCGGCGGCGGTGGTGAGCTTGTTACCTAGTGCATATGTTGCAACGGTGGACGGAATTTCTGCCCTTGAAGTTTTCGAGCGCAACTCCTTATTTCCCTTTCTCCCCGAGAGCCCCTCGGTCTTCGGCCGAGGCATGCTGCGCGCACCGTGCGCGCTGGTGGCAAGCTTGTGGCATGGTTTGCGGGGGCGCGCGGTGGTGGCGATGAGCCTGAGCGGGCGGAAAACCCGTTGGATTTTCCTTATGCTAGTCCCAATGGCCTGGCGGTTGCTCTTGGCGGCTTTAGATTTTCATCGCGCTACTGCCCCTTTTTGCCCCTCTGGCTCCGCTTTGCTCGATGCCAGCTTCCCAAGCTGGACGTCACGGGTTCGATCCCCGTCGCGACTCCGTGCGCGCCAAGCACGCCTGTGAAGTCGCGGTCGCTGGCTGCGATGTCGCCGCCGACACCTGGTTGACCCGCTCGATCCTGAGCCCGCTCAGCAGGTAGGGATAGATCCGATACCCGGGGGGCCGGCGTGCTAATGCGTGGGCACTGGTAAATCGCCTCCAGTTCCATAAGCTGCATCTGCCTCTGCACGCGCTTGCGTTCCCCCGCTCGCGCAGCCAAGCTGCCATCCGCCGCGAGCCGCTACCGTGTTACAGCGGGACCTGCGCGAGCAAAAAAAATCGCGTTCCACCATCACCCACCCCAGCTGCTCGTAAAGCTCGGCCAGTTTGCGCTCGCCAAGCTGATCAGTATGCCTAAGGCCTTCGCTGAACACTTCGAACACGGCTGGAGAACGCGGAGGGAAAAACGGCCCGCTGGCTCGCTGTCTACGCTTCGCAGGATGGATTACTCCACCGCAACGCTGGACTCGCTTAGTGGGGGAGTGAGGCGAGATAGGCGGCCACTGCCTGTGCGTCACGAGGCTGCATCCTGTAGGGAGGCATGGGTGCGCGTGGCGGCACACCGCTGGGCGTTTTTCCGGTTTCCAGGAAGAGCGCGGTTTGTTCGGTGTTCCAACCCGCTGGCAGGCCCGCGATCGCAGGTGCGTAGCCGGCGACCCCCGGGACATTGCCGGAATGGAAATCTAACTTGGCCCCCTGCAACCAATGCGCATGATCGAGCCGATGGTTGACTTTGGGGGAATGGCATTCGCCGCACATAGCCACGTTTTCAACCAGATATCGGCCGTGAGCGATTTGTTGGGACCGAGCGCTTTGAGCCCAAAGTGGACTCGCCCACATTACCAGACCTGCGATCAGCAACGAAAATCCGGCGTTGGTGGCTGTCCAACTGCCAGTGACAGCCCTGCAATGCAAGGCACATGGCGGGGTTTGCCAATCAGAGCGCATGCTCATCTCTCCGCCCGGCCAGGTGCTGTATCGGTCTGCGGCGAGCAGCAAGGTCCTCCGATCCCCAGAATCACGGCACACCTTGAGCCTCCCTCTTCGGTCTGTCCAAGCGAGCGTGGTTCGATCCTGCGCCAACCTTTTTTGGCCGTGAATGGTGTGAACCCAGTCCGCAGGGTCATTCCGTTAAGAATTCAGGAGCAAGTTTCGTAGGCGCCGCGGGATAATGTGCCGTTCCGATGCCCAGTATTTACCCGGGGCCATGACCTCCGGCCTCCCGGGCCAATGACAACTGGGCCGGTTGGCCGGGGTCGCCACAGTGGCGACCCCGGCACGGCGGCTTAGCTGCCGGATGTGGACTGCGGTATTCCCGGGGTTGGATCGGGAATAGTCACGGGATTGACCAAGGGCGGCTGGATGAAGACGTTGCCCATGATTGAGGTGCAGGCGGGGTCGGCTCCAGGTCCCTCCGAGCAACCCCAGTAGTTGGCCATCGCCGCAACGTTCCCAGTTCCAGCATTGTCCACACCCAGGACATCGTTGGTTCCCAGCAGGTTGTTGAGCGACAGCGTCACGTTGGTCGCCAGGCCGGTGCCCACAAATACATCGATGCCATCCTCGTTGATCGTGTTATGCGCGATGTTAATTCCGCTCAGCGCTGTCGCCGGGGGGCTCGCGGTGCCGTTGGCAAACACCACAATCCCCACGGGCGCCGTGGTTACGCCGGGATCAGCTCCGTTGTTGGAAATGATGTTGTCGGTGATGACCACGTTATTGAGATCCTGGCCGGCCGCGTGGCTGTGTAAAACAACTCCGCCCTGCCCGTTATCCAGAAGAATGTTGCCGGTGATGGTGTTGGAATACGAAGCGGTTCCCGGTGTAGGCGCGAAGTCGCCTACCCCGGCCGCGCCATTGTCCTGCGAGAGATTGGCGGTAACGATATTGGAAAAGACCCCGTTGGCAGGCTTGCCGATCTCCGGCCCACCGATGCAACCCGCGGTATCATTCGAGCCGGCCCCGCACAGCGGATGCGAGGGAAGCGTGATACCGCAATCGATGGTGTTATGTTCCGAAATGTTATGGGCAACTACATTATAGGCGGTCGGCCCCGTTTCATCGGTCAGCAGGATCCCACCATGGTTGCCCACCACGTGGTTGCCAAGCACGCTGGAGTACTCCACCCCGCGCAGATGGATCGCCTCCCCGCAGTCGTCCTGATCGAACGGAAACGCCCCTTTGCAGCAGATCGTGGGTGGGGTTGTGGTGGGGCATTGCCCCTGTTGAAACAGCGACGTATCAAGCGACTGATCGCTGTCCTCGACGAAGTTTCTCCTGATCGTTACCTGGGTGGAGTTCTCCGCCAGGATACCCTCTCGATTGGCGTTCTCAACCTCGAATCCTTCGACCTCGACCGCTCCAGTGGTCACTCCGACTATATAGACGCCGTGCGACAGACCGCTGGCATCTATGATGCTCGGCGCGCTGAGATCCACTCGCCCCGCCGAATCAACGCTTCCCTCAAGATCCAAGGGCTTGTTGATGGTCACCATTTCTTTGTAGGTCCCGGCTTGCACCGTAATTAACTGGCCGGAGGGCGCTGCCGCCACCGCTGCGCTAATGGTTGAGAAGCAGCCTGATGAGCCCGTCGGGTTGACGCAGAAAGTGGTTGCTTGAGCATGCGCGGGGCTGCTTCCGCCGCTACTGCAGCCCGCCAAAGCAATCAAACAGAGCATCGTGCTCCAAAATGCAATCGTCCGCGACCAATTTTCGATTCCTTTTGTGTCCATCGATCACGCTCCTCGTCTACTTTGGGTTAAAAAAGCTCTTTTGCCTTGGACCTAACACAGCATGCCCTCACTTAATGAAGGCGGTCTCTCGCGTAGCATTCTGCTGCGCGTCGAGTTGTGGTAAGGGAAGGTGCCTGCCTCAGCAGGCTTGGAAAATGAGGGGCTCGCCGTCAGAACCAGGCGGAGCCAATTTGGGCTCAAGCGCTGGTATGTTCAGCGGATTGGAATAAAAGCCCATGCTCGTGTGCTGGAGCAAGGCTATCTTAGCTCCATCTAGAAGAATCACGAGTTTATGGGGTGATTGCCGTTTGGCGAAGTCAGGTGGCGATGGAGCGGGTGAATCCGAGTTGTCGGCAGCGAGGCCGCGGATGATCCACGCCGCCAGCTGAGGCGTGCAGAAAGCTTGGATCTGACTATAGACGCCACGCGATGCGGCACTCAGGCTGGTTACGGTCAGCGCCAAAACCATCGCAATGATTCTGAGGCTTTCCATGTATGTTGCTAACTCCCCCTCAAGACGGCAATCTTATACAACCACCTACAATTCCCGTCAAGAATTTTTCTTGGTCGCCAGAGATTCCTCTGCTTCAGGTATTTTCAATTCCTTGCAGCTTTGAACAGCCACCCACAGCGATTTGCCAGGCCACCCGCGGCTCTTCAGCCGCCATGGCGGGTGCCACGCCGGGTTGGCGGTGGTGGGAGTAAGCCCCCTGTTGTTGGCGCCTTGCGAACTTCCCGGCAGTGCGAGGGAGGCCGTGATAGCAGGTTTTCGAGATAACGTTGCCCCTGATGCTTTCAGAAGTCCGCACGAACGGTGTCATTTACCGGCACGGACTGTAGGCGGGCTTTAACCTGAGGCTCGTAAGAGAGACTCTCCGAACGTGGACTCAACCGTGATCCCAATGGCGCCTACGAACTGGGCGGGTGCTCCATGAATCAGGCCCGCCTGTCCGAGGCCGTCTTGATGAACCGTGTTCTATCACTTTTGATGGAAATGGAATCTCGATGCCGATGAAGAAGCAAAGAGTGTTTGGCCTATGGACCGTTGATCCCGGGCTGGCATATAGTTGCCCGTCGCGGTGATCATGCGCCAGCAAGCTTTAAGAGGAGGCTGTTGGCGGCAAGTTGGTCAATTTCGCGGTCCTAAGGTAAAGTCGGTCTGAAAGAGAGAGGAGTAATCGACCATGCGGGACACAAACCTCTTCCTGGGGCTGGCGTTGGCAGGCGGCATCGCGGGAGGAATAGCCGGCGCGCTCCTGATGCCGGCGGCAGCCTCTGCCGTAAGCTCTCATCGACATCCCAGGGCAATTGAAGCCTCAGAGTTTATCCTTGCCGGCCCTCATGGGGAACAGCGCGCCGTCCTACGAGTCAGTCTTAACGGGTTGGCCAATTTAACCATGTTTGACGATAGCGGTCGCGGTCGCGCCCAGTTGGCGGTAACTGCTGAGGGTAACTCTTCGATCGCCTTCTTCGACGAAAACGGTCAGCGCAGAGTGGCGGTGGGTGAAAACGCCGCACGCGGGCGTGCCGGTATCGCAATCTTTAATGCTAAAGGCAAGGAGACCGGTGGACTTTCAGGCGACGCTGCTGGTGAAACCAGCCTGACCCTCTATGATCCCAACAGTGGCCTGGCTCGAGCCGGCCTGGGCGTGTCCCAACAGGGTGTGCCAGCACTGCTTCTGCTCGATCAGAACGGTAAGGATCGAGCCGAACTTCATCTTGAGGCCAGCGGCAAGCCAGGCTTGGTCCTGGCTGATGAAAACGGTAAAACTATCGCCGCGCTGCCGTAAATTTGCGGCCCAGATAAATCTGATCGAGCCATTGGACACCGTGCAGGGAGAGATAGGTTCGGAGGTTGCAAGAATAATGACGAGATCTCAAAGGGCTTTGCTGGTAGGCGTGCTTGGCGTCGTGGTTGTGCTGGGCATTACCGGTTGCTCCGGCCAGCCGTTAAGCACGCGCGAGAAGGGTACCTTGCTGGGTGGTGGTCTGGGCGCGGCTACGGGCGCGATCATAGGCGCGGCGGTGGGGGCCCCGGGCGCCGGCGCCGCGATTGGTGGTGCGTTGGGCGGAATCGGCGGTTTTGCGGTGGGCAACTCGATGCAAAATACCGAGGCTCAGCAGGCGCAGACTCAAAGCCAGATCCAGCAGCAGCAGCAGGAGATCGAGCGCCAACGTCGCGAGTTGCAGCAACTGCAGCAGCAACAAGAGACCGAATAAGCACTACGATAAGCGGTCGTTCTGCTTAAGCCAGCGCCCGGCTGCGCTGGGCCCAGATTTCGACGCACGGTTGGGCGGAGCAGGCTCGTTCGCGGTTGGAAGTTCCAGTCGTGGGAGTCTCGGCGTGGCTTGGCAGTGGCGGCCACTCAGGCTCGTATGGCACCGTCGGCCTCAGGCTCGTGTGGCGGGTTGACCTCCTTGGCTCTCCGACTTTAACCTAACTCGGGATGACGCGTGTCGGACGATCTGCGCAGTTCCAAGCGAGCCGCGGCCGGTCCTTCCTTAAAACCTTAAAACGGTTGGTCTGCTAGCCCGCCTGCGTCATTGACCCCAAAACACCCGCGATTGTGGCCGTTATTTCAAGCCCCGAAATTGGCACGCTTCTGGCTTGCTGATTCAGATGCCGGATTAGTTACCACTCCGACGTAGGGAGCCGCTGGGGTTCATCGGAGGATGACCGCTTCGGGGTTCCAAGCAAGGAGCGCGGGCGGACGATTATAGATGACGGCGCGCGCAGCGCGCATCATGGGGATGACACGAACGGTTATGGAAAATAGTTTACAAATTGTAGGTAAGAACCTCGGCCAATCAGCTCAGCCAGGCCGCCGCTTGCGGATCGCGCAGGTGGCCCCGCTGTATGAGAGCGTGCCGCCCAAGCTTTATGGTGGCACTGAACGGGTGGTTTCGTATCTGACCGAGGAATTGGTGCGGCGCGGGCACGACGTCACTTTATACGCATCCGGCGATTCGCGTACTGCGGCTCGGCTGGAAGCCGGTCATCCCCAGGCTTTGCGGCTAGCGGGTCTGACTCCAATTGGCCCGGGCTTGCAGCTTCCGATGCTCAGTGATCTCTACGAGCAGCCCGATCGCTTCGACGTCATTCATGCTCATACCGATTACTGGATTTTTCCCTACGTCCGCTTGGCGCCGGTGCCACCTACGGTCTCCACGATGCACGGGCGGCTGGATATCGAAGCGCTGCGTCCCATCTACGAACATTTCCTGGAGCCGCCGCTGGTGTCGATTAGCGATGCGCAGCGCACGCCGCTGCCATTCATGAACTGGGTGGGCACGGTGTATCATGGCTTACCGCGCGATCTGCTGAGCTATAACCCTAAGGGTGGCAAGTACTTGGCCTTTCTCGGCCGAATTTCTCCCGAGAAGCGGCCCGACTTGGCCATTGAAGTGGCGACCCGAGTGGGCCTGCCCTTGAAGATCGCAGCCAAGGTTGATGCCGCCGATCGTGAATATTTCGAACGCACGGTCAAACCGCTGCTCTCACGTCCGAACGTCGAGTTCATCGGCGAGATTAACGATGTGCAGAAGAGCGAATTCTTGGGCGATGCGCTAGCGCTGCTGTTCCCAATCGAATGGCCCGAACCCTTCGGGCTAGTGATGATCGAGGCGATGGCCTGCGGGACTCCGGTGATCACGCGTCCCTACGGTTCGGTCCCCGAGGTCATCCGCCACGGAGTCAGTGGCCTTATCGCTCAGGGAGTGGACGAGATGGTGGCGGCGGTCAAACAAGTGGAGCGTATCTCGCGCGCCGCTTGCCGGGCGGAATTTGAAAGCCGCTTTACGGCCAGCGTAATGGCCGAGCGCTACGAAGCGCTCTATGAACGGGTCATCGAACAAAGCCGCGCGCTCTGAGCACGGCCACTAATCTGGCTGATACCAGCGGGGCGCTCCAGCTTCGATCTTCAGTGTGGGATCGCTGCATTGCAGCACCTCGAAGTTGCAGCGCCCGGCTTTGCGTTCAAAGCGCAAGCTCACCCGCGCTTGACCCACTGGCAAATTGCTAAGAGTCAGCTCCTCGATTCGCTCGGGCATCACTGGATCCACGTAGAGCCGCTGGTGAGGAGCGTCGGCATTGAGCCCAAGCACCGTGCGCAGAAGGTGAAAGATGCTGCCCGAGGCCCAGGCTTGGGGAACGTTGGCCTGTGGGTACTGCACTGGATAAGGATCACGGGTGCGAGCGAAGCCGGCGAACAATTCGGGCAAGCGCAGATGCTCGAAGGCCGAGGCAGCGTCGAAAATGGCATCTGCGATGCGGTTGGCTGCCGCGCGGAAACCATAGCGCGCCAGGCCCGCCGCGATAAAGCCATTGTCGTGAGGCCACACCGAGCCGCGCTGGTATTCCAACGGATTGTAGGCGGGATGGGCCGCCGACATGGTGCGCACGCCCCATCCGCTCCACATGTCCTCTTCAAACAGCCGGCTTGCCACCGCGCGCGCAGCTTGAGGCTCCACGATGCCCGACCATAGACAATGGCCCGGATTGGACGCGATGGTCGCAACCGCCTTCTTGTTGCCGTCTAGGCATAACGCCAGAAATTTTTCTTGCGGCAGCCAAAAGCGCTGATTGAACGCAGTGCGCAACTGCGCCGCCTGTCGACGCAGTCGATCGGGCTGTCTGGTATCGTTGAGGGCCTCGAGCACCTCCGCCATCCGCAACTTTGCGTCGTACACATAGCCCTGCAGCTCGCAGGTCGCGATGGGCAGCGTCACCAGGCGATGGCCGTCGGGATAGAGAATCGCGTCGCCGGCGTCCTTCCAGGACTGGTTGTAATAGCCGGTGGAACTGCGCCGTTGGTACTCCTGGAAACCGTCGCCGTCGCGATCACCGTAATTGTCGATCCACGACAGGCAGCGCAGCGCGGTCTCCCGCAGGCGCTCCAGGAGCGAACGATCAGCGGTCCAACGAAAATATTCCGATAACACGATCAAATACAGAATCGTGGCGTCGGCAGTGCCGTAATAGGGCGTGTGAGGAATCTTGTGGAGATGGGCCAGTTCGCCGTGGCGGACCTCGTGCATGATTTTGCCTGGCTCGGCGTCACGATAATCATCCACCGCCGTGGCCTGGAATTGAGCCAGCTTGGCTAGCGGCCCTGGCGCCAGGGTCTGCGACACCATCATGGTCTGGTATGCCACGGTCAGGCTGTCACGCCCAAACAGGGTCACGAACCACGGTACCCCGGCGGCGGGAACCCACATGTCTTCGCCGCAATCGTACTCATGGATGCGCAGCCCACCGATATCATCCACGGCTTGCCGATACATGGTCCGTATCCGATAGTCGGGGGTGGACAGGGCCGTGGCACGCGCCGTCCAGTTATCGTGCATGAATTCGTGCGCGACATGCTGGTGGGGTAAATCCTCCAGTTCGCAGGGATACAGCGGCGGATGGGCCACTCCGTCAACTACCATGGTGAACAGGTTGCACGTGTGCCAGATCTCGCCGGGAGCCAGGGTTATCTCGAACAGGATTTGGCCGTTGGAAAAATGGGGCGTTGGTTTTGGATTAACGATCTTGAAGATCAGATCGCGCTTGAAATCGTTACTGCGATAGGAGATGCGCAATTCGCGCTGTTCGCTATCCCATACCGAATCGCGCACGCCGCGCGATACAAAACGGTGAGCTTTAACGTCGAAAATATCGGCGAAGTCGGAGTCCAACCGGATTCGCAGGCGCAAGGTGGTGGTGCGCCCGGAATAGTTGGTCAGGGTCAAATCCTCGTGTAGCCCGCCGCCAATTTTTCGATCCATCCGCAGTCCCAGCGAATGGGGCGCGATAGGCTCCTGGTCCAGGACTCCCAGCTCGGGATTGGTGAAGTACAGCCGATGGCAGTACGAGCGCAACGGAGTGGCCTGCACCAAAACCCATTTGACCCCGTTGATTAAAAGGTCGTAAGTGGACAAAAAACGCGTGTCCTTTAGAAACAGTCCCTGTTCTTCACCGGTTCTGACTTCGCCCGCGCCGTTGGTGACCAGCACCGTGGTGCCCTGATATACCGTGAGATTCTGACTGCCTACTCGGACTTCCGGTTGCATGCCCACGGAATTGCCGCTCCTTGGCTGAAAAATTGATGCCCGCGCCGATCCACGCCTATGTTTCAAGCATAGATGATACTGCCCACCGGTTCACCCGCCAGCGCGCGAGTCAGATTGCCACCAATCAGACCGTTGATGATCTGAATCTGCTTGACCAGCTTGGCCTTGGGCAACAATTCCAACAGGATCGGATCCAGGGGCAATGTAGGAGGATTCAAGCGACGCAGTTCGTCCACGCTGATCCGCGCGATGAACCGGGCATCGCCACCCTGCGTTGGATCGCAGGTGTACAGCCCATCAACATCTTTGATGAAGATCATTTTGCGGGCGCCGAAGACCTCGGCCGTCATGTAAGCGCCGCTGTCGGAACGATGAGGCGGCAGTTTGCCATGGGCCGGGGGATGTTCCCATAGGTCGTAGGGCGGTACGCCATTGAAGACCGCGCCGCGCGCCGCCGCCAGCATCGCTGGTAGCAGTTGCACCATGAAAGGTGCCTCCAGATACACAAAGCCGTGGCGCGCGAGCAGGCAGGAAACCATATATGCGTTTTGAGCCGCATCTTTGGCGCTGAGCGTGGCCAGCACTCCGGTGGGCAGACCCAGATCGGCGCCCACGGCGAAAATGTGACGCGAGCGCAGGCCCGCGCCCACCCCAATTACCTGCACATGCTCGGCCTGATTGGCGACGATCTCCTGGAGCAGCGCCGGCAATGCTTCGCCACCGCGATCGATTATCCGCCCGCCGATTTGCAAAACATTGAGCTGCGGCAGGATTGCCGCCACCGGTGCTTCGCTAGCCGCTATCACTGCGCGATCCACCAGCGACTCGCGCATGAGGCGTGAGACCAAGTGGTTGTCATGTCTAGTGTCCTGGGCCATCCGCGCTGCCACCTCAGTCGCGGTAAATTACCGAACCGACCGCTTTCCCCGAAAGGGCCAAGCTGAGCTGGCCTGCTTGCAGTCCGTTGACGAACTGGATTTCCTTGATGTTTCGCGCTCTGCCCAGCAACTCCAGCACCGCGCGTTCCACGATCAAATCGGGCAGATCCAACTCCAGCAACTCTCTGACCGAGATGCGCGAGATGAATTTGGCATCGGAATTCTTCTTCGGATCGCAATCGTACAGGCCCGCTTCGTCCTTGACGTAGATCATCTTGCGGGCGCCATAGACCTCGGCGATAAGAAAGCACCCGGTGTCCGTGCGCTGCGGCGGGATACGGCCATAACTGGGATTTTCCTCCCACAGTTTATAAGGCGGCATTCCTTGGCAGACCACCGCGCCGCTGACTGACAAATAATGGGGTAGGGTGCTGAACCCCAGCGGTTCGATAAAGGGGATGCCGTGCTTGGCCAGCAGGTAGTGCAACATCTCGGCGTTCTGCCAGGCCACCGCGGTGCCCAGCACGGTCAGGACTCCAGTGGGCAAACCTAATTCCAGCGCGATGCTGTAGATGTGGCGTGCGCGCGTGCCGGCGCCAGTACCCAGGATCATCTTGTGGCGCCCCAGGTTGGCGACAATTTCGTCAATTAGGGGGTAGACCGCTTGCCGGCCGCGATCGATGATACTTTGGCCGCCGATTTTGACCACGTTGGCCCAGGGCAAAATCGGATAGTCCGCTGTCCCTTCGCCGGCCTGAGCCATGGTCAGATTGTTGAGAGACTTCTCTAGCATCTGCCCGGCGAGCGGAGAATAAAGTGAGTCAGTGGGGGCTGGGTTCATCGTGTTTTCTTCAGCGAGGCCAAAAAAGCTCAAGCACCAGACCTTGCTCCTGCGGCCAGAGTCGATCAAGCTCCCCGATGGTTTCGCGCGCCCAGCACTCCAGGGCCAATAGCGCCCCATCCTGGGTCGCTTGAGGGAGGCGGCGAAAGCGCGCGGCGCTGCGTTTGCGTTCGATAAATTGGCTCACCGAGTGGTTTTCGCTCCAGCTTGCGGCCAAAATTTCCCGATGGCGTAGGCTGCATGCCTCTAGCCACTGACGCGCCTGGCCGCGATTGCGCTGTGCGTCCTCGCGCGCGGCCGGTATCAGTTCATTGAGTTTGCGATTGAGGCGCGCCTCTAGGCTGTCCGCGGCCCGCTCGCGCCGGCCCATTGCGAGCACCCCGCCCGGGCGCAGCACGCGGATGGCTTCGGCCAAGACCTGCGGCCAGTCAGCGCGTGGTCCAATGACCTGGATGAGCAGGGTTAAATCAAACCCTCGCGATGCGAAGGGCAGTTGCGCGCCCTCGGCGCAAACCACAGGTGCGCCGGCCAGCTCTCGGCAAAACTCTGCCAGCATCGCCTTGGAATGGTCCAGGCCGAGGTAATGGGCGCCTGCCCGGCAAAGCCCTTTGCCCACGCGTCCGGTGCCGCAGCCGATTTCGAGTATCCGTGCGTCGCCCGGCACTTCGCTGCCGCTCAGGAGGGCCTGTTGGAATTGGAGTGAAATGTGGGGCGGCCATGCGCGCGGCGCTTCGAATTGAACAGCAATCGGGTCAAACGACCTCATCGCAGGCCCAGGTTCGGGTTGCCGGGCCTGCACCTGACCCCAGGTATGGGAGCAAGCGGGCGGTGCTCATGTGCGGTTACCATTTGGGGTTGTTTAACAGGCTGTGGGCTAAATCGTACAGCCGGGCAATCAGCAGTCCCATGCTGGCAGCATCGTTCTTGGAGCCGAAAAACAGGGGCGTGCGCTCCTGCTCGTTGAAATGGACACTGGACCAACCGTCGGCCGCGATCTCGCCACTGACAAAGCGCTGAGCAGCATCCAGATCCGAAACCGGATCGGTGTTGATCTCATAGTCGCCTGGGTTGTACAGCACGCGGCCGCTTTCTTCGAAGCGAAAGATCCGAAAGGCCTCGAACTCAGCCCGTCCATCCTCCCGCACGCGCATCCGTGCGACATAGTTGATGTCGTTCCAGATAACCATCTGCCAATTGTCATTCACTGTGGCTCAAACCTCAAAACTAGCCGCTTTGTTCACCAAGCCGTCAATGGTTCTCAGTATGCCCGGACCTCGCTCAAAGTCCAGCCTGAGTAAGCGGCCGGCTTTCTCGAAAGCCGCCAAAATATAGCAGCAAGCGCCGACCTGGATAGCAAGCAACAGCGCTGACTTCGACCTTTGGCCCCGCTCGCCTCACTTGCTTAGCCTGTAATACAATCGCGATCCGGGACGATGGGCTTTATCCCTTTGTTTATCGAAATGGAAGGGCGCCGCTGCCTGGTGATTGGCGGGGGCGCGGTGGCACAGCGCAAATGTGAGAGCCTGCTGTCTGCCGGCGCTTGTCTGACGGTAATTAGTCCCACTTTGGTTCCGGCCTTGCGTCAAGCGCGTGACGCGGGCCGCTTAACCCACGTGGAGCGCTGCTATCAACCCGGTGACTTGTCGGGTTACGGCATTATCTACTGCGCCGTGAATGATCCCGACCTGGGACGCCAGATTCACGCCGAAGCGCGCCGGCTCGAGGTTCTTGTTAATGTCGCCGATCAGCTTGAATGTTGCACCTTCATTGTACCCGCGGTTGCGCGTCGCGGCCGCTTGCAGGTGGCCGTCTCGACCGCCGGTGCCAGCCCCACGCTGGCCGCCCGACTGCGGACCCGAATAGCGGCCCAGCTCTCTCCCGAACTTGAAGTAATGGTTGAAATTATGGCAGCAGCGCGGGATTGGCTCAAGCGCAACGAACCTCGCCCTCAGGAGCGCGCCCGCAAACTGGCCGCGCTACACGATGGCGACTTGGAAGCGGCCTTGGTGCGGGGCGATACCCAGGCCGCCGCCGAGATCGTCGAGCGCAGCCTGGAGGCGACCCTCCCCTGGGTCGAAATCGGTTTGGCCCCCGCGTCAGTCGCCTGCATCCCCAGAGTTAAACCATGATGCTATGGCTGGTGGCAGCGCTGCTATGCTACGCCTTATCCTTCGCCCTGTTTGCGGTGGACTTCAGCTGGCGCGTGGCTAATCTAAGTCGCTGGGCGATTGGGGTTCTCAGCGCAGCCGTGATATTTCATGCCGGTGCGCTGATTGGTCGTGGCTGGGCCAGCGGTAACTTGCCGGTGGGAAATTTTCCCGAGGCGCTTTCCTTTCTGGCCTGGCTCACAGCCTTGTTGGGATTGTTTTTGATAATTCGCTTTCGGCTGGCGGTGATCGGCGCCTTGGTCGCGTCCGCCGCCCTGATCGCTCTAGGCGCGGCTGAAGCGATGAGCGGAGGCAGCGGCAAACTGCCCCATACTCTGCGCAGCCTGTGGTTGCCGGTTCACGTCAGCCTCGCTTTTCTTGGCGAAGCCTTGTTGCTGCTCGCCGCCGTGGTCAGCGTGGTCTATCTTTTCGAAGAATCCAGGCTCAAGGCGCATCGCCCTTTGCCTGGGGCATTGGGCAAGATGCCCAGCCTAGAGCGGCTGGATCAGGTTAACTATCGTTTGCTGGGGTGGGGCTTTCTACTGCTGTCTCTGGCGATTTTGAGCGGTGCGCTGTGGGCTCGGAATACCTGGGGCCATTTCTGGTCTTGGGAACCGCGCGAGTCGTGGGCGCTTGTCACCTGGGTGCTGTATGCCGCATTGTTGGAATCGCGTTTAACCGCGGGCTGGCGCGGGCGGCGGGCCGCCACCCTGACCATCATGGTGTTCGTTATCCTGGCCGGTTCTTTCGTGGGCTTGAGCCTGCTTTCTCCAGGCAAGCATGGGGGCAGCTTCGGCTGACGTGAAACAGAACCTGCTCATCACCGGAATCAATCATCGCACCGCCGCGGTTGGGCTGCGCGAGCAGCTGGCTTTTGCCGATGACGAGATAGCTGCGGTGCTCGGCCGTCTGCGCCAACAGGTCCCTGCCTTGAGCGAAGCCGCGCTCCTATCGACCTGTAACCGGGTCGAGTTAATCGGGGTAAGCGCGCAGGCCGACCAAGCCGCGGCTCAAGCCGTGGAGTTTGTTGCCATTGAGCGTGGCTTGGCTAGTGCGGGGTTTGCCGCCAGCATCTATCGCCTCCAGGGGCGCGACGCGGTGCGCCATCTCTTCCGCGTGGGGGCCAGTCTGGATTCGATGGTGGTGGGCGAACCGCAGATCCTGGGTCAGCTCAAAGCCGCGTATACCCAGGCCGCCGAAGCCGGTACTGTGGGCCTTATCCTTCATCGCGCCTTTCACCGGGCTTTTGCCGTTGCCAAGAAGGTTCGCGAACAAACCCTGATCGGTCACGGTGCAGTTTCGGTCAGCACTGCTGCGATTACTCTGGCCCGTCAGATTTTCGATTCGCTCGAGCACAAAACCGTTCTGCTGTTGGGTGCGGGCGAAATGGCCGAGACTACCGCTCGCCAACTGGGCCGATTGGGAGTGGAATCGCTCCTCATCACCAATCGCACCTTCGATCGTGCGGTGGCCTTGGCACGTGGCTTGGGCGGCACCGCCGTGCCTCTCGACAATTTCAAGCCTTACTTGAAGATTGCGGACGTCATAATCGGCTCGCTTACCACCGCGCGGCCACTGCTCACACTCGATGAATTACGGGCCGCGATGCACGAGCGCAAGTACCGCCCGGTCTTTCTCATCGACCTTGGGGTGCCGCGCAATTTCCAACCCCAACTCAATGAACTGGAAAACGTCTATCTCTACGATATCGACGATCTGGCCGCGGTAGTCGAAGACACTCGCGGCGAGCGTGCTCGCGCGGCGCAGGAGGCCGAGCAAATTGTCGAATTGGAGCTGGAGGCGTTTTGGCGTTGGGTTTCGGGCTTGGATTTGGTCCCCGCTATCAAGGATATCCGCGCCAATATCGAGCGCTTGCGCACGGTCGAACTGGACCGTCATCGCGCTTGGCTGGCGGCCTTGCCCGCGCGCCAACGGGCCCACATCGAGGGGCTAACCCGTGGCCTCGTCAACAAGATTCTCCACCAAATCGTCTCTGAACTGCGCCGCAGCCGCGGTGTTGCCGATGCCGCCTATGTGGCCGAGGTGGCGCGCCGGCTGCTGGGGGCTGACTTGGTCACGCTGGCCGACACTCGCGCGGCTGTGGCGGACGCGCGCGAGGACGGCGAGGAGAGCGAGGACTGAGGGCACTGCAGGATGGCGCTACAGGTGCGAATCGGTTCGCGTCCCAGTCAACTGGCGTTGGCCCAAACTGGTCTGATCGCCCGCCAATTGCGCCAGGTGCGTCCGGATCTGAAATGGCAGATCGTACCGATCAGCACCACGGGTGATCGGCTTGCCGCACCCTCGTTGGCGCAAATCGGCGGCAAAGGCTTGTTCGTGCGCGAACTGGAGCAGGCCCTGCTTGAGGACAGGATCGACCTGGCGGTCCACTCGATGAAAGATCTCCCCGCTCAGCTCGCGCCGCAATTCAGACTAGTCGCGGTGCCGGCGCGTGAAGATGCTGCCGACGTGCTCATTGGCGCGCCGGGCTTGGCCCAGTTACCCGCTCGCGCCCGCCTGGGAACTGCCTCGATGCGCCGGCGGTTCGAGGCCTTGCGCCAGCGTCCCGACCTTGACGTCCGCCCGCTGCGTGGCAACGTCGATACCCGCTTGGCCAAGCTTGCCGCCGGAGAGTTCGACGCCATTATCTTGGCGCTGGCCGGCCTGAAGCGATTGGGCCGCGCCTCCCATCTAGCTTGGCATCGCCTCCCCGAGTGCGACTTCGTTCCGGCCGGTGGCCAGGGGGCGTTGGCCCTTGAGGCGCTCAGCACCGGCCTGGTCGCCGATGATCCTGAAGTTGATGCCGCGGTCGCGGCTCTAAACGACCACGTCACGCGCTGTGAGGTGGACGCCGAACGCGCTTTTCTGGCCGCCTTGGGAGCGTCGTGTGCCTCCCCCGTTGGTGTGCGGGCGTGGGCCGGCCCCGGGGCCATTACCCTCCGCGCTTCGCTGTTTAGCCTGGACGGTACGCGATGGCTGGGCGACGAGGTAAGGCGGGTGGGTAGTCCCGAAACGACGCTTGTCACCGAGGCGGCCAGGGCGCTGGCCCAGCGCATGATTGCCAACGGCGCCCACGAGCTGATCCTCTGATGCCTGCTGCAGGTAGCGTCTATCTGGTGGGCGCTGGTCCCGGCGCGGTTGATCTACTTACTGTGCGCGCGGCCCGTCTGCTGGCTCGTGCCGATGTCGTAATCTACGACCGCTTGAGTAATGAAGAATTGCTGGCTCTGGCGCCGGCGCAGGCCGAAAAAATCTATGCCGGTAAACGGGGCGGTGGCGGGCGGGCAATGGAGCAGGAGGAAATCAATCGCCTGCTGGTGGAAAAGGCCCAAGCCGGCTTGACTGTGGTGCGCCTCAAGGGCGGCGATCCGTTCATTTTTGGACGGGGCGGCGAAGAAGGACTAGCCTTGGCACACGCTGGAATCCACTTCGAAGTGGTGCCGGGGATCAGTTCGGCGATTGCGGTTCCGGCCTTCGCCGGCATCCCTTTGACCCACCGCGATTATGGCTCGTTCGTAGCTATTGTCACCGGCCATCAGGACCGCACCAAACAGCCCGAAGCGGCCGTTCCATGGGCTGATTTGGCTCGTGCGGCTGGCCAACGCGGCACCCTGGTCCTCTTGATGGCGCATGCGCGTTTGCACGCAATCACGGCGGAGTTGCTTGCCGCCGGGCTGCCGGCCGAAACTCCCGCGGCCGCCATCAGCCACGGCACCGGGGCGGCACAGCGTAGCTTGGTCACCAGCTTGGCCCAGCTGGCGCGCGAGGTCGAGCGCGCTCAACTCGCCTCGCCCGCGATCTTCGTGATTGGCGCGGTTGCGGGCCTGCGTGCGCAGCTTCAATGGTTCGAGCAGCGGCCATTGTTCGGCCGACGGATAGTGGTTACCCGCGCTCGCGCCGAGGCGGGCCCGCTGGCCGACCGCCTACGCGAGGCCGGGGCCGAGGTTTTTGAAGTGCCCACTATCGCGGCTCAGCCGCCCGAGGATTACACCTTACTGGATCGAGCGTTGGCCGATTTGGCTGGCTACGACTGGATTGTCTTCACCAGTGCCAACGGCGTGCGATGGTTCATGCGCCGCTTGCGTGAACTTAAGCTCGACGTGCGTGCGCTGGGCCATGCGCGCCTGGCCGCAATCGGCCCCGCCACTGCCCGGGCTCTGGGTGACTGCGGTTTGCTTGCCGACGCGGTGCCCGCAGAATACCGTGCCGAAGCGATTATTCCAGCGATCGGCCTGCAGCGAATTAGCGGTGCACGCTTCCTTATTCCGCGCGCGCAGATGGCACGCGAAGTGCTGCTCGAGATGTTGCGCGCTGCCGGGGCCGCCGAAGTTAACGCGGTGGCGGCCTATCGCACGGTGATGCCGCAATCGCCAGGGTTGGACCGTTTGCGCGGCCGACTGGCCGAGGGCGGGATCGACCTGGTGACATTCACCAGTTCCAGCACGGTGAGCAATTTCAGCGCTCTCATTGGGCCGCTTTCGCCCGGACAAGCCGCGGCCACAATCGGACCGATCACGGAGCAGACCGCGCGCCAGTACGGCTTCAATGTAGTGGCCAGTGCTCGCGAGTACACCGTCGACGGATTGTTTAGTGCCGTGTGCGAGTACTTGCGCGCACAGCCTATCCAAACCTGAAGCGACTCCCGCGTAGCATTTGCAAATCCAACTCCAGGCGCGACGCAAGACGTCAGAGCCGATCGAACGAGTCCGCGATGCCTATACCGGCTGTCAGTGTGCTCAGAGTAACCCTTGTGCTTGGGGGCAGCGTTGTCTATTTGGCCTTGGCCGTCCTGGGTTGGGGCGGACCCACGGCTTTCTTTTCACACGCGGCCCTGGTCATTCTCATGCTGGCGGCTTTTGCCTTGGTCGGGGCGGCACTCTTCGCGGCGGAAATCTGAGCCGGGACGTCCGCGAGGATCGTGCCAACCGCTGGGTCATTGTCGCCTTTACGCTGATCGGGTTGCTGGAGGGCTATCTGCCTGCGTATAGGGACCGCATCGCTTTCTGGCCCATGGACGGCGATACGATTCGCTGGCTTGGCGTCCTGCTGTTATGTGCCGGCGGCGCTTTGCGGATCTGGCCGGTTTTTGTGCTCGGCCCCCGGTTTAGCGGCTTGGTTGCTATTCAGCCGGAGCACAAGCTGGTCATCCAAGGCGTCTACGGCGTCGTCCGCAATCCCAGCTATCTGGGTTTGCTCATCAACGCACTGGGGTGAGCCGCGGCCTTTCGTTCCCGGGTGGGAATTCTACTCGTGGCGCTGCTGGTAGTGCCGCTCCTGGCGCGTATCCATTCCGAAGAGAAGCTACTGCGTGCCAACTTCGGCGCGGAGTACGACACCTATTGTGCCCACACTTCGCGGCTAATCCCAGAGCTTTATTAGGGGCTGAAGGCGCCGGCTATTTCTTGCGCACGATTGTCAGCCCGTCGGCCAACGGCAGCATCACTGCATCCACCCGGGTGTCTCCGGCGATGCGCTCATTGAGTTCGCACACCGCTTTAACTTCGTGATCATTGGCATCGGGTTTTACTACCAGCCCGCGCTGCAGGACATTATCCACCAGGATCAGGCCGTTGGGATGCAAGCGGGTGAGGACTTCTTCGTAGTAGGCCGGATAGTCTTCCTTGTTGGCGTCGATAAAGGCGAAATCGAAGCTGGGTTGCGCGGGAAGCGCGCGCACGGTGGCCAACGCTGGCCCCAGCCTCAGCGTTATTTTAGCGGCGACGCCGGCGCGCTCCCAGTAGGGCCGCGCGATCGCCGTCCATTCCTGGCTCACGTCGCAGCACAACAGATGCCCCTGGGGCGGCAACGCGCGCGCCACGCATAGCGCGCTGTAGCCAGTGAAGGTGCCGATTTCCAGTGCTTGCCGGGCGCCGCTGGCGGCCACCAGCAGGGCCATCAAGGTGCCCTGCATCGGATCAATCTGCATCCGCGCATGAATCCCCGCGCGGCGGCGGGTTTCCGCCTCCAGCTCGGCCAAAAGTGGATCCCGATTATGGCCATGGCGCAACACATAGTCGTAAATCTCTTCGCTGAGTGGCACAAATTTTCCGGCCATCGTTTTCTGGCTCCCCGTGGAATTGCGGTAGCGTTTTGCCCGTAATACGCGTAACCGATATAAAGTCTAACATAGAACTCCATGTTGAGGTCTTAAACGTCATGCCATTCCCTTTAAGCCGGCCGCGCCGCCTGCGCCGGAGCGCGGTCTTGCGCCGAATGGTGCGGGAGACCCGGTTGTCGCCTGATAATCTGATTGCGCCGCTGTTCGTGCGCGAGGGACGCGATCAGGCCCTGCCGATCGCGGCGATGCCGGGAGTGGCACAATTGTCGGTGGACCGCGCCCTCAAGCAGGCGCGCGAACTGCACGCCGTTGGTGTCCCCGCGATCATTCTGTTCGGAATTCCTGACACCAAGGACGCCTTGGGCAGCCAGGCCTGGAATCCAGCCGCTCCGGTCCAGCGCGCGGTGGCCGAGATCAAGGAGCATGTGCCAGAGCTGGCGATAATCACCGACGTCTGCCTGTGCGAGTACACCGACCACGGCCATTGCGGCCTTATCCGCGAGGGTGCGGTGGATAATGATGCCTCGCTGGAGTTGCTCGCCCGTACCGCGCTTTCGCACGCCCAGGCCGGTGCGGACCTGGTCGCGCCCTCGGATATGATGGATGGTCGGGTGGGAGCGATTCGGCGCACCCTGGATCAGGCTGGCTTCGACCAGGTCGCGATCATGGCGTATTCGGCCAAGTACGCCTCAGCCTTTTACGGCCCGTTTCGCGAGGCCGCGCAATCGGCCCCGCAATTTGGCGATCGCCGCTCCTACCAGATGGATCCGGCCAACGGGGACGAGGCCCTGCGCGAGGTCGCCTTGGACCTGGAGGAGGGGGCCGACATCGTGATGGTCAAGCCGGCGCTGGCCTATCTCGACTTGATCTATCGCGTCAAGCAGAAGTTCGCGTGCCCGCTGGCGGCCTACAATGTCTCGGGCGAATATTCGATGATATGCGCGGCTGGCCGCAATGGTTGGCTGGACCAGGATTTGGCCGCGGTGGAAGTGTTGACCGCGATAAAGCGTGCCGGTGCCGATCTGATCATCACCTACTTTGCCTATGAAGTGGCGGGCGAATTGCGCCGCATCTGACGCCTCGTGCCTGAGGTACTCCGGCCAACCGTTGCTTCGGATGGAACCGGGAGCGGGAGCTATGACCGATCTGGCTTTGGTCTGGCGCAACACCCGGATGGTGGTACTGACGGCGATTTGCGCGTCGCTATATGCCGCCGTGCTAATCCCCTTCAAGGTCATCCCCTTGATTCCGGGGGTGACAGAAGTACGACCGGCCAATGCGATTCCGGTGGTCTGCTCGTTTCTTTTCGGACCGGCGGCGGGATGGGGTGCGGCGATCGGCAACTTGATTGGCGATTTCTTCGGCGGGGTTGGTCCCGGCGATATTTTCGGGTTCCTGGGCAATTTGGCCTACGGCTACATTCCCTATAAAGCCTGGCAATTGCTGGCCGCCGAACAGGGCCCGGTTCTGACCTCGCCGATGCTCGCCGTGAAGTTCGTGTTTGTCTGCCTGCTGGCCAGCGCCTGCTGCGCCGACATCGTGGGCTGGGGCGAAAACTTGATGGGGCTGCGTCCCTTCGCCTTGCTCGGGAACGTGATCGTGTTCAATAACATGATTGCCGCCCTGGCGTTGGCGCCCTTCATGCTCGCCGCGCTCTACCCGCGCGTCAGGGCCGGTCGCCTGCTCTATCGCGACGTAATGCCCGAGCTGCCCCAGCGTTCGCCCGCGCAGTCCAATCTTGGTCTGCTGCTCCTCAGCGCGGGCGTGGCCGGCGCCTGGGCCACGGGCAATCTGATTTCAACCGGAATGTGGTTGCCTCGCCTGCTGCCCGCTAGCATGTTGCATCCGCCCTACGATAGCGCCATCGCCGTTGTCGTCACGCCGCTGCTGATGCTGGCAGCCATCGGCCTTGGTTTGATGTGAGCCAAACCTTGGTTCAAACGCCCGATGCGGGTCAGGCCCCATCACCCTTGGCAATCGTGCTGGAGGCAGTCAGCTTCACCTACCGCGACGCTGCCGCGCCGGCCTTGCGCAATGTCACTTTGCGCCTGGAGCGCGGTCAAACCCTGGCCGTGCTGGGCCGCTCCGGAGCCGGTAAATCGACCCTGGCCAAGACCCTCAACGCCATTGTGCCGGCCTTCGAGGAAGGGCATTTTACCGGCGCTGGCCAAGTCTGCGGCCGCACGCTGGCGGGGACTCGGGTGGCGGAAGTCGCGCCCTTGGTCGCGATGGTCTTTCAGGACTTCGAGGCCCAATTGTTTTCCACCAACGTCGCTCACGAAGTCGCCTTTGGCTTGGAGCAGCTCGGTCTGCCCGCGCCGGAGATTGCCGCTCGGATCGAACCGGCACTGGCGATGGTCGGGCTGCAGGGCTTTCAAACCCGCGATCCCACTTCGCTCTCCGGCGGGGAAAAGCAGCGGCTAGCGATTGCCTGCGCGCTCGCCCTGCGCCCCCAGGTAATCGTGCTCGACGAACCCACCACCGACCTCGATCCGCAGGGCCGCGCCGAGGTCTTTGACCTGATAACCCGGCTTCGCGATCAGGGCCTCACCCTGGTGGTAATCGAGCACGAAACCGAAGAATTGCGCCGATGCGATCGCCTGATCGTGCTGGAGGAGGGCGAAATTGTAGCCGATGGGACACCTGAGCAGATCCTTAGCCAGGTGCAGTTGCTGGAAAAATGCGGGGTGCGGCCACCCGCCAGCAACCAAGTGCTCGCCGAGTTGGGGATCCAGGCCTATGCACGCGATCTGGACCAGGCCCAGGCGCTTATCGAGGCCTCGCTCGCCGGCCGAGCGAAGCTGCTTGGTGCAGCCTCGCCGGACGCAACCTTACGCTTGCCCCTTGCCCGCGCCAATCAGACCAGGCACCCTGCCTCGGATGTGACGCCGTTGGTGCGGATCGAAGGCCTTAGCCATACCTATCACGAGGCCGCATTGCCTGCCCTGGACGAAGTCGACTTGACCGTCGAGGCGGGGGAATTCGTAGCGATTATCGGCCAGAACGGCTCGGGAAAGACCTCACTGGCCAAACACATCGTGGGGCTGTTGCAGCCTCAGCGCGGCCGAGTGCTGCTGGCCGGCAATCGGATCGAAACATTGACGGCGGCCCAGGTTGCATCCTTAGCGGGTTTTGTCTTTCAGAACCCCGACCATCAGATCTTTGCCGCCACCGTCGAGGATGAAGTTGCCTTTGGGCCGCGCAATTTCGGCGTGGATCCCACTCAAATTGATGCACGCTGCCAAGCCGTACTTCGTGCCGTGGGCCTGGAGCACCTGCGTTTATCCGATCCCTTCCTGCTGGGACGCGGCGAGCGGCAGCGCCTGGCCGTAGCCAGTGTGCTGGTCCTGGCGCCCAAGCTTCTGATCCTCGACGAACCGACTACTGGACTCGATTATCCCCAACAACTGCGCATGATGAAATTGGTCTCGGAGCTCAATGCGGCAGGCACCGCTATCGTCATCATCACTCATACGCCCTGGTTGGTCGCAAACTACGCGCGCCGCACGGTTTTGATGCGCCACGGTCGCAAGTTGTTCGACGGGGGCGTGGCGGAGCTGTTTGCTCAACCGAAACTGCTGAAGGAAGCCGCCTTCCGCCTGCCTGAGGTAGCGGAGCTGGGGCGGCGACTGGGAATCAACGCCCTGACAATCGCCGAATTGGTTGGTGCCTTGCGCGGAGAGCGTTGATGCCGATCTATTTATATTTAGACCGCAGAACCTTTATTCATCGTCTTCATCCAGCGGTGAAAGTGATTGGCATCTTCGCGGTATTCTGGTCGGTTTATTGGGTTGATCAACCGCTCGCTCTGCTTCCATTGGGACTGATTCTGATAAGCGCCGTTCATTTCACCAACTCGTGGCCCAATTTCTATCGCCTGCGCTGGCTATTCATAATCGTTATTTTTGCGACCTCTTCCACCTGGATGCTATTCTACCGCCAAGGCCGTCCGCTCGCGTATCTCGGCCCCTTTTATCTGAGCCGAGCTTCCCTGGAATTTGGCTTCGGCCGCGGTCTGAAACTGGCTGAACTGTTGGCTACTTCCGTGCTTTTCTTATCTACCACCAAGGTGGAGGAATTCGCGGCGGGACTGGCTTTACTGGGGGTGCCATACCGGGCCAGTTTCGCGATTACACTGTCCTTCCGACTGGTACCCTTATTTATCGACGCTGCCTTAATGGTAGTTCAGGCTCAGGCCCTGCGCGGCCATGATTTCAGCCGCGGTGGACTATTCGCTCGCCTGCGCCGCTACCTGCCGGTGACAATTCCCGTGTTCATGGGAGCCCTCCGCAAGGCCAACAACATGGCGATGGCATTGGAGGCGCGCGGGTTCGGCTACAGCTCTCATCCTACCAGTTATCTTCAATACCGTATGCGTTGGTTTGATCTATTAGCTCTGATTCTAGTGTGCCTGATTGGCTTGGCCTATTTTGCCATTTATTTATGCGGCTATGGCGCGATTGGACCGGCATGAGTGGGCGCGAAGTTTCCGCCTTTCCTGCCGATTCGCTGAATGGCGCACCTCGCTTGATCGCTATTTGAAAACAGCCCGAGTCGCCGCGAGAAAGTCTCCTGGGAAAATAGTGACCAAGATCGAGCGTAGTTTTTTCAATTCAGCAATCTACCAGCCCGATCACTGATAAAAAATCACCTCCGGTTTGGCTTCTAGCATCGCTGACTATAGCCTTTTTGTATCCAGGGATTGAAGTACGGCGTTTCCCTGACTAATTAGCCCCTTTTCGAAAATAGCACGGTTTTGAATGTTCTGTTGAAAGCGCTGACCGGCTTAGCCGGTGAGTTTGCTCGACCGAAGAATAGCGACTTGCTCAACGAGCAACCACAACGGTTTGCGCAAGTTAAAAACGCAGGAGGCGCCGTAGGCTGTGGTAAATTTCGGATGCCTCGTGAATAGCGGACGTGGCGCACCAGCTCAGCCGTAAATAACGAGGACTTAGTAATTGTTCAGGGAGGGCTTGGGATGTCCGTGAGAAGACTAGTTAGCGGCGTGAGGGCGCGAAAACGGCTCTCGATTTTGATCGGGGTCGCCGTCCTGGCGCTGGCCGCGGGAGTTGGTAGTCGGGCTTGGACCACTACCGACTCTAGTTCGGCCGCGCTGCAGCAAACGGTTCCGATCACCGTTGGAGTCAGCAGCCCGGCGGGGGCCTGCACCAACAATCTCCAACACATCTACGTGACCATCGCGGATGTCAGCGGTAGCACTTCGGCAGCTTCGAGTACCAGTACGGGCGCTTCTGGGGCCAGCGGTGCGTCGGGCGCCAGTTCTGCGGGCGGTACCGGCGCGGTCGGAGGAACTGGCGGCGCGGGTAGCCAAGGGACCAGTTCGACCAACGCCGGCAGTGGTCCGGGAGGCATGGCGCAAATGTTTGCCGCCTCCGGTGCCAGCGGTGCGTCTGCCGCCAGCGGCGCATCGGGTGGCAGCAACGCGGGTTTCGTCACCTTTACTTCAGGGTTGAGCAGCTCGCCACAGCAGGTTGATCTGCTCAGCCCGAGCAGCGGTAACGAATGCTTCATCAGCACTCTGGGCAGGGGTAGCAGCGTGGCGGCCGGGGTTTATCAGCAGCTGATGGTCACCATGTTGGCCAACGGAACCGTTACGACGTCCAGTGGGGCGAGCGGGGCCAGCGGGGCCAGCGGGGCGAGCAGCAGCGGTGCTTCGAGCGGGACTGGCGGGATAGGGGCACCCTCTACCAATGCGTGCTCGGCGTTAGGTTCCAACGTTTTCAACTGCGTGCAGGACGGCTTTGGCGTGCTGCATCCGCTGACCTTGCCTGCCGAAGCCAGCACCGGAATTACCGTTCCGGCGGTCAATTTATCAGGTAACAGCATTGACCTGAGTTCCTCCTCCTCACTCAGCAACCTCAACCTGTCCTTCAACGGCTGCAACAGCATAGTTGAGCAGGCCGACGGAAGCTTTTCGTTCTTGCCCCAGATTCATGGCGGCCTGGTCGGGACGGATCCTGTAATTAGCGGAAGCGTTGTGAGCGGAACGGTAATGGGTTCGACCATCAGTCCCGACACCACTCCGGTCAGCAACGCCAATCTATGGCTGGAGCAAGTTGGACGAATCGTGAGCGGAGCCAGCGGTGCGAGTGCCGCGGTTTACGCGAACGTGGTGTCCAGCACGCGCAGCGATGGCAGCGGCCACTTCACTTTCTGCCCGGTCTCGCCAGGAAGTTATGAAATCGTGGCGGATACCGAATTTCTTCCGTCCGCTATCAGCTCGATGTCCTCAGGCGCTAGCGCCAGTGCTTCGCCATCCGCTTCCAGCAGCGCTTCACCCTCGGCCAGCAGTTCGGCGAGCACGATCACCAATTCCTTGATCGCTAGTCCCTCCAGCCCTACGGTTACCGACGGCGTAATCGTGAGCGACACCGATGGCGCCAGCACCTTGACCATCCCGTTGGTCCCCGAAAGCAGCTCCGCTTCCAGCTCCAGTTCCGCACCGACCACGTCGATCGCCGGAGCCACGGTTGCCGGGTTGGTTAGTGTGTCGTCGTCGGGAGCCAGCGGTGCTTCAGGTGCGAGCGGCGCGTCAGGAGCCAGCAGCGCCACCTCCGGCGTTCCGGCCGACATCACCCTCTGGGCGACCCAACCCATCACTCCTCCGGGCACCAGCATGCAGATCTTCGTTGCGGTGCCTTACTTCAGCAGTAACACCGTACCGCAGCCGCCGCTCCTGATCACCGGTGCCAGCGGCGCCTCAGGGGCGTCTGGCCCCAGCGCGGTATCGGTTGGCGCTGCGGGTCCGGAGGGGATTGGCATCGGCGGTGGTTCGAGCGGCGGGGCCGAGGTCTTTGCCGCCTCAGGTGCCAGTGGGGCTTCCGGTGCCATGATTACGACCGGGGTGTCCGCGACCACCGGGCTTTGCAACCAGCTCTCGCAGACCTGTCCCAACGGGGGCACCTGTGCTTGCTACCAGTTGGCGCTGCCCGCGGGAGGTCCGGTGGTAGGTAGCTTTTCAAGCAATGGCAATGGCTACATGATGCCCAGTGGTCCGGTGATGTATGCGATCGATGCCATGGCCACCCAGAGCAACTCCTTGGTGCCGTTCTGTACTCCCAGCGAAATTGCCACCTCTCCCTTCGCTCTAACCGGTACTACTTCCAGCGGTGGCGTAGCGGTAGGTGGAACCACGCCTTCAGCGGCTGGCCAAAATCCTATGCGGCTGGGTATTCGCTCCATCCTGTCGGCGGTAGCGCCCGGTCCCCTGACCACCGCGCCTCCCCTGACCTTCACCAATTGCACCGTGGGCGTGCCTGGACCGATTCCTTCACCAGTGCCCTCACCTTCACCTAGCATTTCGCCTTCACCCAGCGCTTCCCCTTCACCCTCGACCACGCCTCGCGCTAGTGCCTCGCCTAGCGCGTCGCCCAGTGCCGTGACCTCGCCTTCGACCACGCCTCGCGCCAGCGCCTCGCCTAGCGCCTCGGCTTCGGCCTTCACTTCTCCTTCGCCCTCTACTGCCGCCTCACCTTCGACCACGCCTGGTCCCTCGACTTCCGTTTCGGCCTCTCCCCTACCGTAAGATTAGGTGAGATTTTAGCCGGCTAGGAGCCTATCGGTTCCTGGCCGGCGCGCCTTCCGCCCCGGTAGAGCCTCTGCCATAATCAGTTCGGTGACTGATTCAAGAGCTGACACGATCCTCCAAGCGCTTCGCCAAGTACCTTATCCGGGCTACGAGCACGATATCGTCACGCTGGGCATCGTCGAGGACATAGCACCCCAGGAGCGCGGCGGTTTCGTCATCACCCTGCGCCAGGCGACGGAAAACGACACCCTGATGCGGGAGCTAGCCGCAACCGTCGAGGCGCGGCTGAGCCGGCAGCGCGGCTTGGCCCCGATAGCGCTGAGAGTGCGCCGGATGGAAGCGGAGCTAGGCGAAAAAACCGGCCGAATGCGCTTAGCCGGGGTGCGGCACGTGATTGCAATTGCCAGTGGCAAGGGCGGTGTGGGAAAATCTACCGTGGCCGCCAATCTCTCGCTAGCCTTGGCCGCTAGGGGGCTGGCGGTGGGACTGCTGGACGCCGATATCTATGGCCCTTCGATGGGCCTGATGTTCGATGCCATGGCCGAGCGGCCGCGCAGTGCCGGTCCCGAGCGCTTTTACCCGGTGGAGCGCCATGGAATCAAGCTGATTTCGATGGCCTTTTTCCTCACCGAGCGTGCGCCGGTAATTTGGCGCGGGCCGATGGTAATGAGTGCCGTCCGACAGTTTCTTCAGCAAACCTCATGGGGCGAATTGGATTATCTGATCGTGGATTTACCTCCCGGAACCGGCGACGCTCAGTTGACCCTGGCCCAATTGGTGGCGCTCGACGGTGCCGTGATCGTGACCACCCCGCAAGACTTGGCCTTGCTGGATGCGATGCGGGCAGTTCGCATGTTCCATCAAGTTCACTGCCCAATCCTGGGCGTGATCGAGAATATGAGCGGTTTTGTTTGTCCCCAATGCGGCGAAAGTGAGCCGATTTTCGGTAGCGGGGGTGGGGCGCGAATGGCGGCGCAGGAGGGAGTCCCATTGCTTGGAACTCTTCCCTTGGACCTGTCGGTGGGGGAAACGGGCGATCGAGGTACTCCGCTCGTGCTCGATCAGCCAGACCATGCCTTGAGCCGGGGTTTTGCGCAAATTGCTCGACAACTGATAGAGACCCTCCCTTGAGAGGCCTTTGTCGCTTGCTGCATTTGTGGCTAGCCGCTATTGTTGGCTTCCAATTGATTAGGCTAACTCCACTTATGCTTCCGCCAACGGTGGGATCAGCGTTCGCGAGCTGATGGCGACCATCATCACCGAAGAATGCATCAATTGCGGTGCCTGCGCGCGCGAGTGCCCCAATGTTGCAATTTATGAAGGTGGTCACGAATGGGAGCTCGGTGGGGTGCGCCACCCTGCGCCAGTGCAGGATATTTTTTATATCGTGGCGGATAAGTGCACGGAGTGCGTGGGTTTTTTCGAAGTCGAGCAGTGCGCTCGGGTCTGCCCGGTTGATTGCTGCATTCCAGACCCGAACAACCCGGAGAGCGAGGCGGTTTTGATCGAACGGGCCCGCCAACTCCACTCGGAGCGCAATTTCACGCCGGGCTTTCCCTCGCGCTTTCGTAAATGAGCGCTATGCCAGCAAACTGTCTGCGCTGGGTGAGCCCTTTTGATGGGGCAGCCTTTGCCCTGGGGTCAAGCAGTTGGGCGCTGAATCCTAGGGCGCAAGGGGAGGGGGTTTGGAGCTGAGCGATCCACGATGGCTAAAATTAGGATAGCGATTGCGGGCGTGGGCAACTGTGCCTCTGCCCTCTTGCAAGGGATAGAATTCTATAGACATGCCAACCCGCAGGTCCCGCCTGTCGGCCTGATGCATTACAACTTGGGCGGCTACCTGCCCAGCGACATCGAAGTGGCCTGCGCCTTTGATATCGATGAGCGAAAGGTCGGTCGTCCCTTGGAAGAGGCGTGTTTCGCCCTGCCGAATAACACCGTCACCATCTGGCGCGATCTGCCCCGTTACGGGGTAACCGTGGCAATGGGTGAGCAACTTGATGGGGTTGCGCCCCATATGGCCGACTATCCCCCGGAGCGCACCTTTGTTCCGGTTAACCAGCCGGCTGTCGATATCGAGCGCCATCTGCGCGATACCGGCGCCGAGGTGCTGCTGTGCTACCTGCCTGTCGGCAGTCAAAAGGCGGTGGAACGCTATGCGCGTGCCTGCCTAGCTACCGGCGTTAGCTTGGTCAATTGTATCCCGGTCTTCATCGTCTCCGATGAAAACTGGGCGCACGAATTTACCCGCCGTCATATTCCAGTGGTAGGAGACGACGTCAAATCGCAACTGGGCGCGACTATTCTGCATCGCGCCATCATGAAGATTTTTGCCGACCGCGGCATCAAGCTGCGCCATACCTATCAACTTAACACCGGCGGAAACACTGACTTTCTCAACATGCTCGATCGGTCTCGATTGGGTTCCAAGCGGATCTCCAAGACCTCTGCCGTTCAGAGCGTGCTGCCGCAACCCCTCCCTGCGGACGATGTCCATATCGGTCCTTCGGATTACGTAGCTTGGCAAAAGGACAACAAGGTCTGCTTTCTGCGGGTGGAGGGCGAAGGCTTTGGAGGTGTTCCGATAGAATTGGAGCTGCGCATGTCGGTACAGGATTCGCCCAATTCCGGTGGAATCGTGGTTGACGTGATACGTTGCGTGAAATTGGCGCGAGACCGTAAAATCGGGGGCCCGCTCCATTCCATTTCCGCGTACTCGATGAAGCATCCGCCGCGGCAGCTAGCTGATGACGTGGCGCGCCAGCAAGTTGAACTGTTCGTCAAGGGTGAAATCGAGCGCTGAGCAAAACCGCGCCAGCGGATTGTCAGCGCCGCGGCGCGCGGCATAAAGTTGAGAAGCGGGAGTGCCGCGAATCCCTGATGGCGTTGGCGGAAAAAAACATCCTCTTGGGCGTAAGCGGGGGCATTGCCGCTTACAAGGCGGCAGAACTCATCCGCTTGCTGGTGGCTCGCCAGGCTCGCGTGCAGGTCATGATGACCCCCAACGCCGCCCAGTTCATCACTCCTCTGACCCTCCAAACCTTGAGCGGCAAGCCGGTTGCCAGCCAGACTTTCGACCTCGGCCAAGAATCGCAAATTGGCCACATCCGCTTGGCCGATTCGGCCGATCTGATTGTGATTGCTCCGGCCACCGCCGATATTATCGCCAAGGCCGCCCTGGGCATCGCAGATGATCTCGTTACCACGGTGCTCTTAGCTGCCCACTGCCCTGTCGCCTTCGCCCCGGCGATGAACGTTCATATGTATGCCCATCCCGCGGTCAAGGAGAATCTGGCTCGCTTGGTATCGCGAGGTGTCACCGTCATTGAGCCTACGGTGGGGCCGCTGGCGTGTGGTTACGAGGGGCAGGGACGCTTATGCGAACCCACCACCATTGTCGAGGAAGCCGAGCGCTTACTCACTCCGGCCGATCTCGCCGGCCAACGCCTTCTGATTAGCGCTGGCCCGACCCAGGAATCGATCGATCCGGTGCGCTTCGTTTCTAATCGCTCCTCGGGCAAGATGGGCTACGCCTTGGCCCGTGCGGCTTGGATGCGCGGGGCTGAAGTGCGGCTGATTTCGGGCCCCACGGCGCTGCCCGTGCCTGGTTCGGTGACGCGCATTTCGACGGTCAGTGCCGAAGAAATGCTGCGTGCGACCAGCGATAACTTCGCTTGGTGCACAGTCCTCGTGATGGCGGCGGCGATAGCCGACTTTCGCCCGGCGACGGTGGCCACGCAAAAAATCAAAAAACGGGCCGCGCGCTGGCGCCTTGAACTGGAGCCAATTGCCGATCAACTGCCGGCGTTGGCAGCGCGCAAGGGCACTCGCCGAATCATCGGTTTTGCCGCCGAGACCGAAGAGCTGCTGGCCAACGCGCAGGCCAAGCTGCAGCGTAAAAAGCTCGATTTGATCGTCGCCAACGACGTCACCGCCGAGGGTGCCGGCTTTGCCGTGGACACCAATATCGTCACTTTGATCGACCCCAGCGGGCGCGTAGAACCCCATCCCAAGCTGAGCAAGGACGAGGTAGCCAACCTGATCCTGGACCGAGTCGCGAAGATGAAGGCGGAAACGGCACAGCACCGCGCCGATGCGGTGCGAGCCCTGTCCCGCTGACTGGGACCACGGTTTTGGGTGCTCGCTTTCGAATGGCGCTTGGTTTGTAGCGGAGCTGTGAATCTTCAGGCTCGGTCAGGAAATGAAGGTTGCGATGAGCGATTTGCCACACTCTCGCCAGTTGATCATCGATTCGATTCGTGATTACGCCGAGCAGTTGCTCGAGGAAGGGCTGGAGGGATTGCCTGCGCCACGTACTGCGCCTGCCAAGCCATTGACGACCTCGATCGCCCACGTCGCCGCGGCCACTCCCGCTGCCCCAACCACACGGTCGGGCGCACAGGATTTGCTTACCTCTTATTACCCTGGGCTGGGAGAGAGCGTCGATTTGACCGCGCTGCGCTCCTTTATTGGCGATTGCCGCCGATGCAAGCTGCATTCGGGTCGTACCCATCTGGTGTTCGGAGTCGGCGATCCCAAGGCTCGCTTGATGTTCGTGGGCGAGGCGCCGGGCGCCGACGAAGACGCACAGGGCGAGCCATTCGTGGGGCGCGCGGGTCAGCTCCTGACCGATATCATCGAACGAGGAATGCGCCTCAAGCGGACCGAGGTCTACATTTGCAATGTGATCAAATGTCGTCCGCCGGGCAACCGCAATCCCGAACCTGACGAAGTCGCGGCCTGCCAGCCCTTTTTGTGGCGGCAAATCGCTCTGGTAAAACCCGAGGTTATCGTCGGCTTGGGAACCTTTGCGGTGCACGCGCTGCTCAACACCAAAACCCCGATCGGCAAACTTCGCGGGCACTGGCAGCGCGTGCAAGACATACCATTCATGCCGACGTTCCATCCCGCCTACCTGCTGCGCAACCCGGGCGACAAGCGGTTGGTATGGGCGGATGTCCAAGAAGTAATGCGCGCGCTTAAATTGAATGGCGCCGGCCGACTATCCACCTAACAGGTGGTTGGGTAACCCTGACCCTTCCGACCCCAAGAACTGCCTCGTGCCCGGGCCGCGGGTTTTTCGCGACTTCTAATTCCTATTCTTGAAGATGTAGTTTTGCTCTCACGCCAAGTTGACTGGGTGCGCTGAACGAATAGTTCGCGGCGGCGTGGTCTTCGATTCTCCATGAGCGGGTGTCCGCCCATACGCGATTCCTACATGATTAGCCTTGGAACAGGGAAGATGCCGACCGATCCAGGGAGATTTCATGAGCGGAGCACACGCTGCTTACTCAACGATGGATGGAAGCTGATATGGATTGAACCGTAGTGTTCCGGTGGCGCTTGCCGACCGTAAGAAAGTTTGGCTGCACGAATCGTGACAGCCATCGTGCACGCCCCTTAACCGGGAAGGTAGCGCCATCGTATATTTATTGCTCTTGCGGGAAGACGACAGGTAGGACCGGTAAGCATAGGGATAGCCATGTCGCCAGCCAGCTTGCGGGGAGTCTCAGCGTGAAAGCGCTTATTTCGATCGCCGCTTTGTTGGTGCTCTTTTTCTTCAGCCCACGGTGGGCTTGGAGCGCGAGCCAACCCCAGGGACCAGTGGCGCTGCTCCAAATCAATGGCACTATCAACCCGGCCAGCGCCGAGTTTATCCATCAAAGTCTCGAGTGGGCGGCCCGTCGACAGGCGCGCGCCATGATCATCGAACTGGACACCCCGGGTGGTTTGCTGATTTCGATGCACTCGATCGTCAAGGATATTTTGAGTGCGCCTTTGCCTGTGATCGTCTATGTCGCGCCGCCGGGTGCCGCCGCCGCTTCCGCCGGCATGTTCATTACCTTGGCGGCCAATCTCGCCGCGATGGCGCCGGGAACTTCGATCGGCGCGGCCCATCCGGTGCAGCCCAATGGTAACGCGCCGGGTGGAGTGGAGGGGCGCAAATTGGAGAACTTCACCGCCGCAATGGCGCGCAGCATCGCGCTGCGCCGAGGCCGCAACCAAACCTGGGTCGAGCAGGCGGTACGCGGCAGTGTGGCGGCCAGCGCTGAGGAAGCGCTGGCCTTGCACGTGATCGATATAATCGCCCGCGACCTTCCTGACCTTATGTTCAAGGCCAGTGGTCGGCGGGTCGAGGTTGACGGCTCAACTCAGGTGCTGTTACTGACTGGGGTTCCAATAATCCGCCGCACGATGACTTTTCCCGAGAGCTTGCTAGATAAGCTGGCCGATCCTGACTTGGTTTATCTTCTGCTGATGGCGGGATTGGTGGGCTTGTATCTAGAATTTGCCCATCCGGGTCTTTTTGCCCCCGGAATCGTCGGTGCCGTCTGCTTGTTTATGGCTTTGGCCGGTTTGTCGATTCTTCCCATCAACCTGATCGGCGCTCTGCTGTTGATCCTAGGCTTGGCGCTTCTGGGCGCGGAGGCCTTTGTTCCCACTTACGGCGTGATGGGTGCGGGTGGGTTAATCGCTTTTTTGCTTGGCGCCATGTTTCTCATCGATCCGGCGCGCAGCGATCTGCTGATCGGCCGTGGGGTAATCGCCGCCGGCGCGGCTGTGCTCCTGATAGTCGTGCTGCTGTTGAGTTGGAGCTTGAGCCAACGACGTCGCCCTCCGCGCACCGGACCCGAGGCGATGGTCGGTGAGGTGGGTGAGGTCTGCCAGGCGATCGTGGCGGGTCACCCTGGCTGGGTCACGCTTCGGGGGGAGCTCTGGCGGGCGCTCAGCGATTGTGACCTGGCCGCAGGCGCCCAGGTTCAGGTCATCGCGATTGACGGCCTGGAATTGACAGTCAAGCCGGCTGCGGCCAATGTTCTGCGCCCTCCGGGCAGGTGAGACCCCACCGCCGCCGGCTTGTGAACCCGCGCTATCTGGAATACTAACCCTCGCAGCCGGCCTTTTCTCGCGCTGGCGCGCTATCAGGCGGAGGTTTGTCATGCCATTGGCAGTTATCGTGGTAGTCGCGATCGCGGTTATGATCCTCTTCAGCGGCATCAACGTCTTGCGCGAGTACGAGCGCGGGGTGGTCTTTCGGTTGGGACGCCTGCTGCCACATCGTGGCCCGGGTGTGGTTTTTATCATCCCTGGAATCGAGCGGATACAGCGAATCGACCTGCGCACCGTGACCTTGGAGATTCCGCCCCAGGATGTCATCACTCATGATAATGTCACCGTCAAAGTAAGCGCAGTGCTATATTTCCGCGTTGTCGAGCCTTCACGCGCGGTGGTCGAGGTGGAAAATTACCTGTTTGCCACGCTCCAACTGGCGCAAACCACTTTGCGCTCGGTCGGCGGCCAAACCGACCTCGACGATCTGCTCGGCCAACGCGAAAAACTCAACGCCCGCATTCAAGCCATTGTCGATTCCCAAACCGAGCCCTGGGGTATCAAGGTGGTAATGGTTGAACTCAAGAACATCGATCTACCCCAGGATATGCAGCGCGCGATCGCGGCCCAGGCGGAGGCTGAGCGTGAGCGGAGGGCCAAGATTATCGCTGCCGAGGGTGAGTTCCAAGCCTCCCAGCGCTTGGCTGAAGCGGCCGCAGTCATGGCCCAAAATCCGCTTACCTTGCAACTGCGCTATCTGCAGACCCTGGCCGAGATTGCAACCGATCGTAATTCCACCACGGTCTTTCCCCTTCCTCTCGATTTGATCGAGCCGTTCTTGGCCGCCCGCCGCGCCAGCGACGGCGATAACGGCTCCCGGACCAAGTAACGCTCTTCGGCGCCGCGGGTGCCCGATGAAGGAGGGCCATTGATGTCAGCCGAGCGAGGGCGCGCCTATACCGTGCTGATCAGCCTGACGATTGCGGAAATTTTTCTCTTCGGTCCCAGCATCAGCACCCTCGGGGTCTTTTTCAATCCTCTCATCCGTCAGTTTGGCTGGTCCCATGCCCAGGTCTCCGAATTGGCCAGCTCCTGCGAATTGCTGTTGGGTTTAGTGTCCGTGCTGGCCGGCTATCTGCTTGATCGCTTCGACGCCGGCCTGATCGTGGCAGCCGGCGCGGCCTTGGCCGGCAGCGGCTTCGTGGCTGCGGCCCGCTGCAGCTCACTGTCCGCGATGGTGTTGTGCTATGCCATGATCGGTGCTGGAACCGCGCTTGCCACTCACGTCCCGATGGCAGTGGTGGCGGCCAACTGGTTCTCCCATCGCTTCGCCCTGGCGATCGGTATCCTGACCGCCGGCATGTCGCTTGGCCTCGCCATGGCGCCACGGCTCGCCACCGGCGTTGTGCTTCATGCCGGATGGCGGGTAGCGATGACCACGGTGGGTTTGCCGATGCTTTTTGTTGCCGCACCGATCGGTTTGTTCCTGGTCAGGAGCACCCCCGCCGGTTTTCGCGTATGGCCCGACTCCTTCGGCCGACGGGCGGCCCACCCCTCATCGACCCAAGCCGGCTCAATTCCTAATGCTGCTCTGCCCGGCCTCGAGGTCGGTGCGGCGCTGCGCACGTTCAGCTTCTGGTTGCTGGTGGCGGTAAACTATTTCTACATGGCGGGCGTCGGCGCGGTTTATTTCCATACCATCCCATATCTCATCAGTGTCGGCTACGCGGCAACCACCGCGGCGGCGATCTTCGGAGCCAAGGCTTTTCTGCTTGGCCCTGGATCAATCCTGATGGGCGCTGTCAGCGATCGTTGTGGAACCAAGCCGACGTTGCTCGTCGGCTTTATTCTGATTGCCGGCGGCGTAATCGCGCTTTTGATGGCGCGCCATTTGTCATTTGGAATAGCTCCGGTGGTCGCCTACGTCCTGCTCTGGGGCATCTTCATGGGAACCAACGTGGTGTTGCCGGTGATGCTGGCGCAAAGCCAGGGGCGTCGAAGCTACGGCACGCTGATGGGAATCGTGACCCTGGCCGGGTCATTCGGCCAGGGTTGTGGCCCCTACGCCGTGGGCAAGCTGCTGGATCTCAGCCACAGTTATGTGCTGGGTTTCGAGTTGGCCGCGGGTGCCTTCGTATTCAGCGGATTGTTGGGGATGCTGGTCTTTCCGGCCGCTGGACACGACCGGATTCCGGCGCCGGCGTGGACTGGCTTGGCGGTGGGGGAGGGGCGAATCGGCTCCGTTTAGCCGCTTAGCGGCCGAGTAAACATTGCGCGCTGCGGCCAATTGTACCCCTCCTCCCCACACGATGCCGGGGGGAGTGAGGATGAGTATGGTGTATGCGTTGGATCCCTCGACACCGCCGCAATCACCACACCAGCGCCTCTTCCGGCTTGCGCCTTCAGCCCAAGGCGTCGGGCACGGGTGAAGGATGTGCTCAAGGGCGCCTCCCGTTTTTTCCAGAAAGAATTTTTTGTTTGAGTCAGGCGGCCAAGGTGGGTTCCAACTCGGCCAAACGGCGCTCCGTGCGGATGGACTTCAACGCCGCCTCGCGTACCGACTCGAAATTCTTTTCAAGCCAGGGCTCTAAAAGCGAGCGCAACCGAACCGACTCAGCTTCCAAAGTTTTCTCGATGCGGCAGCGAAAGGCAAATTTCTCCAGCCCGCCACTGTGCTCGAGCGAAATTGTAGCTATAGCGCCCGCGCCGGCCGCAACCGTTTCGACTATTATCAGCCGGTAGCTGCCTCGCGAGGTTGCCAGCAGCTTGTCCATGGCGGCCAAGGGGGCGCGTCAGGCCGCGCGCGGCAGGGCTTTGATCTTGACGCGGCTTTCCCAGAACAAGACCACCGGACCGGCGATATAAATCGATGAATAGGTGCCGGTAATAAAGCCGACCAGAAGGGTGAAGGCGGAGGGGCGCAGAATGGGCCCGCCCAGCGCCAGCAGCACGATCAACACCACGATCGCTACCCCCGAAGTCAGGATCGTGCGTGAGAGGGTCTCGTTGATCGCCCGATTCATGATCACGGGCAGGCTTTCTCGCCGCCGCTTAAGCGCATCCTCGCGAATCCGGTCGGAGACGATGATCGTGTCATGGACCGAATAGCCGATTACCGTGAGCAGTGCCGCCAGGGTGGTCAGGTCGAACTGCAACTGGGCGATAACCAGGGCCCCGGTTACGACCAGGATATCGTGAATCAAGGCGATAACCGCACCGGTGCCGAAGCTCCAGCTCACGTTGCGGAACTGCCAGGCGATGAAGACCCCCATGAAGATGGTAGCGACCACCACCGCCCCGATCGCGTCGCGCCGCAAATCCTTGCCCACTCGTGCGCCGACGCTTTCTACCCGCAGCACCTCGGCCCCGCCAGGACCGTAGCCCTTATCCAGGGCGGTAACCAAAAGGCTACGGAAATTCTTGAGGTTGCTGACCTTCTCGAAGCGTACCAAGTACTGATAGCCGACCTGGCCGAAATCTTGGATGGTCACGTCGCCCAGGTTGAGCGGTTGCAGCGCATGACGCAGGGCCTCGGCGGAGGTGGGACGGGTAGCGCGGATTTGAACCACGGTACCGCCGGCAAAATCGACTCCATAGTTGAGGCCGCGGAAGATCAGCAGCAGGAGGGCGATGATGTTGATTGCGGTCGAGAGCAAGACGAAAAATTTTCGCTTGCCAACGAAATCTACATTAACATCCGGGGGAATAAGCTGTAGGGCCATCGCCTCTCTCTACTTTGACCGCCAAATTGCCGCAATCGCCGAAAAGCCGGGCTGCGCCGCCATTAAGACAAATTAGCCCGGACGATACTCAATTAAAAGCGCGCGATCGAACTCAAACTAGGTCAAGCTGCCGCAGTGCGGCCTTTGGCGCATCTATTGCATAAGTTGTGCAGATTGGCCGGGTCTTCGACGATCCCCTCGTCGAGCGAATGGCAGACCTTCATACACTTATCGCAGATGAAGTAAATGCCTTCGATGGTTTTGTTGATACGCTCGCGATTGAGAATCCGCCCCTTAAGCTTTTCGATGCGAATGCCGAGCAGCTCCTCGTACTGGCGCTTGATTTTTCGCCGGCCGGCTTCGTCGCGGGGCAGGTCGGCTTCTTCTTCGTGCTCGTCGGCTTCGGTCAGGCCGGCGTACAGATCGGACTTCGACGACTTACTGGGCTTACGCGCTCTGGCCACGATATTTCCAACCTCGGTTAGCGCGTGCGCGCGGTGTAACCGCAATTCTTTTCGCACACCCAGAAAAATCCCCGCTTGCCGAAGCCGGTATAGAAGATAACTTTGCTTTCGGCGCCGCAGCTGGGGCACATGTGCTTATGTACCGCTTCGGCACCGCGTTCGGCCGTTTTGGCTTTTTTTTCCGCCATCGGTTACCCCCGTCAAAAAATAGCCCGACCGGTCACTGCTGAACAAGGTCGGGCTTCTGAGCTAAGGCTAAACGCTAGCTTGGTACCCAGTCAATATGTCGGGTCATGGTTGCGTCGCGCGGCGTGCCGGCCTAAGTCTGATAGGCTTGGATCCGACCCTCAAAGAGGACGATGCGGTCATTTTTATTGATCGCAAGGGACGCCAGTATCTCAAGCGGCTGCGCCGCGGGCGGCGGGTGACCATCCGCGGCCAAGTCGCGGCTGAGGATCTGTTCGGCCTGGTCGAGGGTTCGCGCGTTAAGTTCAGCACCGGCGAGACGTTTTTGGTCCTGCGGCCCACCTACGCCGACTTGATCCCGCTGCTGCCTCGTCAAGCCCAGGTGATTTATCCTAAGGATACCGGACCGCTGCTAATCTGGGGCGACGTTTTCCCCGGCGCGCGCGTGATTGAGGGTGGCATCGGCGCGGGTGCCCTGACGATCGCGTTGTTGCGAGCGGTGGGCGAACACGGTGAAGTCTTCTCCTACGAGCGACGCGAAGATTTCGCCCGCATGGCACGCGAAAATGTCGCCGCCTTCTTCGGCCCAGCCCCAACCTGGTCGCTCAAGCTGCGCGACTTATATCAGGGCTTCGACGAACGGGGAGTCGATCGCATCTTCCTTGACCTGGCCGAACCCTGGCGCGCGCTACCCCAAGTCCTCGCCGCACTGCGTCCCGGCGGCGTGCTGATTTGCTATGTTCCCACCGCGCTGCAGCTCAAGGACAGCGTCGACGCGCTCCAGCAGAGCCCCGAGTTTGCCCAGGTCGAGTGCTTCGAAACGCTGTTGCGGCCGTGGCAGGTTAAGGGGCTGAGCGTGCGGCCGGTCCATCGCATGGTCGGTCATTCCGCCTTTATTGTGGTGGCACGCCGGCTGGCGCCAGCGTGAGCTCTATGGCGCCTCCAGCAATTCTTGCAGGATGCGTACGGCTTCAACCGCCGTAGGCATGCCGCTGTACTGAGACAAGTGTAAAATCACCTCCTTGAGTTCCCCGGGGGTGATTCCGATGTTGAGCGCGCCACGCATGTGCGCGCGCAGTTGTGGCCCCCGCCCCATCGCCATCAATGCGGCTACTGTAATCAAAGAGCGGGTCTTGAGCGGCAGACCTGGTCGCGACCAAATGCCGCCGAAGAGCTGTTCCTGAATAAAGTCACCCAGATCCTTATGAAACGCCTCCATCCGCTCGGTCTGGGCCTTTGTTTGAGGGTCATTGCCCCAGAGCTGCTGGCGAATGAGCGCGCCTTTTTCCCGCAGATCGTTTGCCACCAAAAAAGCCTCCCATGCGGCAGCGGCGATGGCGCCGCTACTGGTTGCTACCCTTGACTTTGACCCCGGCGCGCTCCTCCTGCAAGGTAAACTGCGCGAAGAAGTCCAGCTCGCCCAGTCCTCGCCGGATAAGCTCGGTGAGGTCCTGTTCCACCAGCGCTGCCGCCGCCATCGGCACCTCAAGCTGACGGGCCAGCTCGGTTGCCAGCCCCAGGTCCTTACGCGCTAGCTTAAGCGCGAAGCGAGCGGGTGAAAAATGGCGCTCGCCCAAGAGGTCGGGCATCATGCGCAACATCCCGCGCCCCTGGCCGTAAGCACCGGCCTCGATGGCGGTTACCAACGCCGCTCCCGGCACGCCGGCCTTCACTCCCAGGGTCAAGGCTTCGGAAAACACCTTGATGCTGCACACCGAGATCAGGTTATGAACTAGCTTGGCCACCGAGCCAGCGCCGATTGCGCCGATATAAAGCAGCTTGTTGCCCAGCGCGCCGAGAATGGGTTTGGCCCGCTCAAACACCGCCTCCTCGCCGCCCACATAAATAGCCAGCGTGGCTGCCTCGGCGCCGGCCTTCCCCCCGCTCACCGGTGCGTCGAGCATCGCGACCTCGCGACGCTGGAGCTGGGCATGAAGTTGGCGCACCACAGCGGGCGAGTTGGTCGAGAGATCGATATAAAGCGCGCCTGGGGCAAGTGCGCTCGCGATTCCCTGCGGACCTGAGACTACCGTCTCCACTTCGCGCGGGCCCGGCAGCGAGGTCATCACGAGGTCGCTTTGGCGAGCTAGAGTGTGAGGCGAATCGGCCCAGCGGGCGCCAGCTTGAAGCTGGCGCTGAGCCAGCTCAACGCGGATATCGTGGACCGTCACATCGTGGCCCGCTGCCAGCAGATGCAAGGCCATCGGTCCGCCCATGTTGCCCAAGCCAATGAAACCGATGCGCATGGCGCTTCTCCCCGATTCGGGCCGTGCGCTCGCGACCCTCATCTCCAGGCTCAACTTATCGCTGCGCCGCGCTATCGACTATAGCCTGCGGGGTGTGCGAGTGCTCGGGAAGGGGGAGCGCCGCGTGGGCGGCGCTCTCCCTCACGGCTCCGGTTATTGCAGCACTTGCTGCAGGCCGGCGGGAGTCGCGTAGCGTTCGTAATTGACGAACTTGCCTGGGGTGTTCTGATTGACCCAGACGGCGTCCGCCCCTTCGGTGGGAGGCAGGAGCAGGCTTTGATGGTCATTTTGGAAGTCCGGATTGTCATGGGCCCAGACTTGCCCGGTCATGAAGACGCCGCCGTCGGGCTTGGCGAGCGGCATCGGAAAGGGCACCATCCCGCGCCAGAACTTGTTGTTCTGATCCCAGGTGTCGTAACCGGCGGTCGAAGCGGTTTCCTTATCCAGGTAGGAGATGCGATTGGCGTGGCAGTAGCCGCGGTCCCATTGCGGCAGACGCTGCAGTTGCAGCGCGTACAGGTCGCGCATCTGCCAGGGCCCCAGCACTTCGGGCTTGGGCATCAAATTGAGCGCCGGGGCGTAGTAACTGCTCCGTTTAGTGGAGGCGTCCTGCGAGGCGCGGTCGTTTCTAAAGATGAACATCAGCATCTTATGCAGCCCTAGAAATTTGGCTTGGAACCAAGTGGGCGGCAGCGGCACCGGGGTTTCATCGTCGTTGTCGAAATCCTGCCCCTGGAAGGGAGCGCAGCGCGAATTGCTGGACAGCCGCAGGGTGCGGCGCAGACTGGGTACGAAGACGTAGGATTCGGGAAAGCGTTCAGGGTCGCTCCAGGTGAAATTGAGCGCGGTGAGGTACTTGATCTGTTCGGGCTCCATCTGTTCGGCGGTATGGGCAAGATAAAAGCCGTTGGCCTGCGGCACCTGCATCGGGTAGCCGGGGTCCACGATATGCATCAAGGTGTAGCCGATGATCAGTGCGCGCAGGAAGGTTACGTTCTGATAACGATCGACGTCGTACACCTGGGCCCGGTCGTACACCACCACCGCCGGTTCGTACTGAAAGTAGGTATTGTACATCAGCTTGTAGCCGGCCAACGGATCGGATGCCGTGATGTTGGGAAAGGGCTGCCCGGCTACATAACCACGCATCGTGTAGCCGCCGTCGGCCGCCCTAACCAGTTGAACCTGTTTGCTATAGCGCTCGGTGGCGTCCCAGTACCAGTGGCCGATATTGTAAGAGCGGGTGGGCCCCACCTGGACCACTGCGGCGGGGGGCACCCGAGTGGTGGGGTTATTGCTGGTCCACATCGACTGGAAGGTGACCGACATGAAGTTTTTGTATTTTTGCCAGTTCTGAATCGTGATGGTGGTGCCGGGTGGGATCGTGTCCTGCGCTGGTGCCGTCGCCGCCAGTCCCCCGACCAGCGCCGCCGCCAGCAGCGCAACGGTCATACGTCTCATGGTCTGCGCTCCCCTATGTTAGGTTGCGCGACGCACCCGCTTAAAGCCGGCCAGGTTTCGAACCGCATCCCGCGAGGCTAACGCCGCGCAAAGTTCCCCAGACTCGCCTTCCCCAAGGCAATGATCGCTACGGATCGAGCCATCGCAATGGCATAAATTGCGTGATGGCGTCAAGGCATAAGGCCAAACTTTTGCTTAACCGGACAATTCTCGGCTCTTTTCGCAATGCGCTGATGCTTATACCGCTCAGCGCAATCGCTTAAAGCGCGGCAAAGGCACGATTGCGATGAAACCAGGGTGGGGCCGATTCGATCGCTGCCAAGACCTCAGCCGGCTGGTTCACCACGCTCCACATTTGCGCGTGACGGGGGTCCATGAAGCGTTGCTCGATGCAAGCCTGAAGCAGTTTGACGCAATCGTCGAAAAAGCCTCGAGTATTCACCAGCACAATCGGCCCGGCGTACAGCCCCAGCCGTTTCCAGGTGATAGCCTCGAATAATTCTTCAAGGGTGCCACAGCCGCCGGGCAGCGCGATGACCGCATCGACCTCGGCTATCATGGCGCGCTTGCGCTCGTGAAGGTCGTTGACCAGCCGCAGTTCCGAGAGCCGTTGATGGCCCCATTCAAGGTCGTACATGAAGCGGGGCAAGATGCCCACCACGTGACCGCCCGCGTCTAGGGCAGCGTTGGCTAGATGGCCCATCGAGCCGGCCGCGCCACCGCCGTAAACGATCGTCACGTGATGGGCGGCCAGCTCCCGACCCAGCTCGGCGGCAGCTTGATGGTAGACCGGATCACATTGCCGGCTGGAAGCGCAATAGACGCAAACTCTTTGGATTGCCATGCGTTTAGCCTAGCGCGCGCGGCGCCACTGCCATAGTTCGGTTATTGGCTCGGGGGCTTGAAGACTGGTCGATGGGTTTTGGCGGCCTGTTCCTTGAATAGCTCAAGCAGGGCGTTTTCGCGCCGTCCGCTCGATACACAGACTTGGTTTTGCTGGGGATGGAAGGGGACCTGAATCGGGGTGCTGTAATTGGCCTGGATGCTGACGCTGGTAGCTTCGTCGCCCGCTGGCTTCAGATAAATGTTGAAGACCGAGCTGCTGCCCGCCGCTGGCTGAGCCACCTGCTTGCCCACTGCGGTCCCGACGATGCCGCAATCGGCATCGTACAGCGTAAAAGCGATGCCCTGGGTTTCGATAATCCCGTGGCTGGGGTCCTGAGCCACGATGATGTAGCCCAGGTCTTTCATCACCTTGTTGACGGCGTCCCAAGTCAGATCGTAGGGCGCGTCGATCACCATCTTGGTGGGCAGGGCCGAAGCGGGCGGCGGTGCCTGCGGGGGGTAAAGGCAGGCGGCCAGCGCCAAGGTTCCTAGAGCCGGCCACCAACGGGCAAGCAGCCCGCGCCGGCGGTCGGTTGCTTTCTGCGAGCGGTATCGCAACAATCTTGCCATCACTGGTCCGGCGCTAGCGGCTCCCGCGCCGCCTCTGGCTGTGGTAAGGTGAGGATGATCGCCCCCAAGTTTTACAAAGGCTTATAAGAGTCATGTCAGGCCATTCTAAATGGAGTTCGATTAAGCACAAGAAGGCGGCGCGTGATGCCAAGCGCGGCAAGCTGTTTACCAAGCTGATCAAAGAGATCACCATCGCCGCGCGCTTGGGTGGGGGCGACATCAACGCCAACCCGCGTCTACGCACTGCGGTGAGCG
>DATGLK010000043.1 GCA_035294265.1 Candidatus Binataceae bacterium | reverse complement strand
GGCCCAGCGCCTGCACGAACTTGCCGTTGCCAGTTGGCTCGATCGCGACGATCCGTACGCACGCGATCTATATGCACGCGCCTTGATGCGGCGGGGAGACGTGGCCGACGGACTGGCTCAGGTTACTCAGTCAGTCTTCATCGCTCCCGAGCTCGCGGCCCATTACTATCTGACTCCCGAAATGATCCCACGTTTGAGCGACGCCGAGCAGCTAGCGGTGGCAACCGGCTTCGCGCGCGCGGTCCTCGCCGGTTTTCCCCATGCCGCCGACGACCTCGCCACCTATTATCAGGCGCTCGGCCGATATTCTGACTTGGCGCAGTTGTGGATGAATCTGGCGCAGGGCGAAAACGACCCGCAGGTACGCGCCACCTATTTGCTACGGGCTGGCGAAGCTTACCAGCATGCGGGACTTGTACCGCAGGCCACAGGCACGCTGCGAGCGGCTGTTCGGATCGATCCCCAAGCCACCCCGGCGTGGATCGATCTGGCACGAATCGATCTGGTCAACCATCGTCCGGCCGCAGCGCTGGAAGAGATCGAGCGAGGACTGGCCGCGGGCGCCGATGCAACCAATCTGTACTTGGGACTGTACCAGGCCGCCGAAGGCGCCGATCAGAGCCAACTCGCACGCCAAGCGCTGGAGGGAGCTTTACGCTCTCAACCTTATTCCTTCGATGCGCTGCTGGGGCTGGGAAATTGGTACCTCAACCAAAATAGCTATTCGCGGGCGGCGAATTATTTCACTCGCGCCAGCGAGGTAGATCCTGCTTCGGTCCTGCCGCTGTTAGGCTTGGGTCAGGCCGACGAGGCGGATTTTCAATACGCCGCGGCGGAAAAAGCTTATAAGCGAGCCTTGGCGCTGGCCCCTGATGACCGCAATGTCGCCCGTACTTATCGTGAGTTTGAACACAAGCTGGCGGGGCTTCCGGATACTCAATAATTGAGTGCTGCTAGTGTGCGTCCCCTAGTAGGTGGCTTCGCTTTGCAGTCGCAGAAACTGTTATCAGCTTGGTTTGCTCAGGTGTGCTTCGCAACTCCACCGCTCGCCGAGCTGTCCGAGATGTGGCGACTTCGCTCGCCTGCGCTCGCTTCGCTCACCCTGACATTGTGCCGTGCGCAGCGTCAGATATCCGACGGAACGCAAATACCCTGGCGCGGCCGTTGATGCGGTTACTTTTTCTAAATCCCAACGGCTCCATTGGTGGGGCCGAGCGCAGCCTGCTGGAGATGCTGGGGGCTTTGCGCCGAGCGCAACCGGAGCTGACCATAGGCCTTTTGGTGACCGACGAGGGGCCGCTGGTGGAGCAGGCTCGCGCGCTCGGAATCGAAGCGACGCCATTACCGCTAGCCGCGCGCTTGGCCGGCATAGGGGATTGGAATGCAGGCCCCAGTGAAGTACTGGGCAAGCTGCTCAAGCTGGTAGGGGCACTGCCCGCGCTGTTGGCCTACCGGCCTCGGCTGCAAGAAGCGATCGGCAAATGGCAGCCCGATCTGGTGCATGCCAACGGCTTCAAGGCCCATCTGCTGGCGGCAATCGCTACCCCGGTGCAAGTTCCCTTAATCTGGCACCTGCACGACTACCCGGGGCGGCGGCGGCTGATGGCGCGGCTGCTCAAGCTCTGGGGTGCGCGATGCAGCTTACTGATCGCTAACTCACGCAGCGTGGCCCGCGACGCCGGCAGGGTGCTGGGTCCGCGGGTCAAGAGCGTGGTTGTCCATAACGGCGTGGATTTAAACCGCTTCTCTCCTTGCGGGCCTGTTTTGGACTTGGATAACCTGGCGGGCTTGCCGCCAGGCAACGACGTACGCATTGGTCTGATCGCTACTCTGGCGCGCTGGAAAGGGCATGAAGTCTTTTTGCGCGCGCTGGCCGCCCTCCCCAACTCATTGGCGGTACGCGGCTACGTCATCGGCGGGCCAATTTACCATACTACCGGTAGCCAAACCGACCTGGCCCGCCTGCGTGCCTTGGCCGCGCAATTAGGCTTGCAAGGACGTGTCGGCTTTACCGGCCACGTCGATGACCCGGCGGCGGCGCTGCGCGCGCTGGATATCGTGGTACACGCCAGCACCGACCCCGAGCCCTTCGGAATGGCAATCGCCGAGGCGATGGCGTGCGGACGCGCGCTAGTGGTCAGCGCCGCCGGCGGCGCGGCGGAAATAATCAGCGCGGGTCATGACGCGCTCATCCATCGGCCGGGAGACGCCGCCGGCTTGGCGACGCAATTGGAACGGCTGGCCCGTGACGGCGCTCTGCGCCAAATGCTGGCGCAGACTTCGCGTGCCAGCGCATTGCGACGCTTCGACAGTCGCCGAATGGCGCGCGAAATGATCCAGCATTATCGGGAGCTAGCCGGCCTGCCGCCCGCCACCATCGCCGATAGCGCTATCCGGGGGACCTTGTGATCACAGTCACCCATGCCGTCAGCGGCAAGCTGTATGGAGGGGTCGAATCGACCCTGGTTACGCTGGCCCGTCTGCGCCATTTCGTGCCAGAGATGGTACCGCGTTTTGCGCTGTGCTTTGAGGGCCGGCTGCTCGAGGAACTGAAGTTCCGTGAGGTGCCAGTTTGGGTTCTCAATCCAGTCCGCAGCCGTTATCCCTGGTCGGTATTGCGCGCGCGCCGTGAGCTGGAGAGCCGGCTGCGCGACGATCCCGGCCCACTGGTTTGTCACGGCGCTTGGGCTTATGCCATTTTGGGGCCAGCTGCGCGAGCCGCCGGCGTACCGGTCGTACTGTGGGTGCATGGCCTGCTGAATCGCCGCTTATGGCTGGACCGTTGGGCCCTGCTCAGCACGCCCGACCTAGTAATCTACACCAGCAATTTTGTAGCGCGCACTTGCGCTGGTAACTTCGCAGCGCGCGTGGCGCAGGTCGCCTTCCACACTCCGCTCGACGATCGCACGCCCGCGCTGAGTGAACCCCAGCGCGCTCAGCTGCGCGGCGAACTGGGTGCCTCGGCCGACGAAGTGGCGATCATCCAAGTGGGCCGAATGGAACGTTGGAAAGGGCATGTGATGTTAGTGGAGGCACTTGCCCGGTTGCGGGATCGGCCGGATTGGCGATGCTGGTTGGTCGGCGGGGCGCAGCGCCCAGCCGAGGCGGCTTACTTGAGCGAGCTTACTGCCGCGGTCGAAAAACACGGCCTGCAAGCGCGCGTCGGATTCCTTGGGGAACGCGCCGACGTACCAACTTTGCTTCGCTGCGCCGATATCTTCTGTAGTCCCAACTCGCAGCCCGAGCCTTTCGGCTCGGTATACGTAGAAGCGCTCTACGCCGGACTGCCCGTGGTTACCGGTCGATGGGGCGGGGCCGAGGAGATCTTGGCCGGCAGCGATCTGATGTTCGAGCCAGGAAGCGTCACTGGTCTGACCCAGGTACTGAAGCGGCTTTTGGAAGATGCTTCGGCGCGTCGAAGCGCAGGCCTCTGGGGCCCCATGCGCGCCCGCGAGCTGTGTGATCCGCTGCGTCAGATGCGCCGCTTGCAGGAGATTCTGCAAGGGCTGGCGGGTCCCTCGAACTCCGGTTATCAGCAATCCCGCCGCTGGCTCGCCGATCCGCAGCGGGGGACACCAAGCCAGCCGCGATGATCGGTGCAGTCCTATGTGTAGTGGCGCTCGCGGCAAGCTGGATTGCCGCGCGCCGCGCGATTGTCTACGGCCTCCTGGCGGTTTTGGCAGTGGGCTACGTCTATGGAATCATCCGCAGCAACTGGAATCAGACTGCGACTTATTTCCTGTTCGACGCGGCACTGATCGGCTTCTATCCCTCGACTTTGCTCCGTTCTCTAACACCGATCCAGCGGCGCAAAATCGAAGGCCTCACGCCGTGGCTCTTGTGCCTGATTGGCCTGCCCACGCTGCTGCTGTTCGTGCCCGCACAGCCTTTTCTGGTGCGCCTGGTGGGTTGGCGCGCCGCCACTTTTTTCCTCCCATGCCTGCTCGTGGGCGCGATGTTGGAGCCCGAGGAGCTCGATACGTTGGCCCTGGGCTTGGCCGCGCTCAACGTGGTGGCCTTTGCCTTCGCCGCCGCGGAGATGATCTTTGGGGTCGAACGTTTCTATCCCCTGAACGCCAACACGATTTTGATTTACTCCAGTTCGGTGGGGGATAGTGGTGCCTTGCGCATCCCCGCCACCTTCTCTTCTTCGGGCTCTTATGGCGTCACCATGTTGGCCAGTCTGCCGCTGCTAGTGGGTGGCTGGATCCAGCCGCGCAAGCCCAGCAGGCAACGCATTCTGCTGATGGCGGGAATCGGCGCGGCCGTGTTGGGGATTTTCATGTGTGCCTCGCGGGCCAACGCGCTGATCCTGATCGGATTGGCCGCAACCCTGCTGGTGTCGGGCAAGCTGCAAGTCAAGAACTGGGTGATGTGGGCCGCATTGGCCAGCGCGGTTGGATGGGTGGTAGTGCGCCAGCCTCTGATGCAACGGGTGTTCACGGTACGCACTCACACTGTGGTGCAACGGGTCGGCTGGAGCGTCAATCAGAATTTATTTGATACCTTGCAGAAATATCCCTTAGGCAACGGGCTGGGCGGTGGCGGCACCAACCTGCCCTACTTTCTGCAAAACCAGGTCATCAATCCGGTGCATCTAGAAAACGAATACGCCACCGTGGCGCTGGAACAGGGCTTGCCTGGGCTATTTTTGTGGTTGGCCTTCATCCTCTGGATTTTTACCCGCGGCGGACCTAATCCGCTGGAGCGCTGGTACCTGGGCCGCTGGCTGACGCGGCTAACCGTCGCTACCTGGTTCGCCGGTGGCATAATCGGAACTGGAATGCTTAACGGCATCCCCGCCACCGTAATATCCCTGATGGAAGTGGGCTGGATCGTCGCTCCTCAGATCCTCAAGGCGACGGATCTAACCGAAGTGCCGCCGGAGCTCGCCGGCAAGCTGTTCGCCGCAGCGCCACGGCGATGGAGCTGAGGAACTGGAGTCATCTATTTCATCAGCCTCGCCTGAACGGCTGCATCAATCCACCTGGCCCTGGGCGTTGGTGGCCGGAAGTTTTCATGACCGGGGCGGAATGGATCGGCTTAACGCAGAGTTGGCCCGCTTTCTACTGCGCCGAGGCACGCCCGTCCATCTGGTTTCTCATTACGTCGCTCCCGATCTGACCCAGGCTGGCGCGATTGCCCATTTGGTACCTAAGACCGCGGACTCCTTCTTTGCCGCCGAATGGTACCTGGAGGCCAGCGCACGCTTTGTGCTCAAGGAGCTATGTAACAGGCAGAGAGCGCGAGCATTGGTCAACGGCGGCAACTGCGCATGGCCGGCTATCAATTGGGTTCATTGCGTTCATCATCGCTGGCCGCCGCGAGATGACGGAGCACCGGCCTGGTTTCGACTCAAGAATCGGATCGCCAAGCTGATCGCGCGCCGGCGCGAAACGCGGGCTTTGGCAGTTGCTCGAGTTGTGATCGCGAATTCGCAACGGACACGACGCGAGCTGGGCGAAATCGGCGTGTCGAACGACAAGATCGCAGTCGTCTACCCCGGCGTACCTTCCGGTTTTGAACTGGCTAACCAGGGGCAACGCAGCGCATCTCGCGCCGCACTAGGACAATCTCAATCGCGTCCGCTGCTGGTCTTCGTGGGCGGCCTGGGATTCGACCTTAACAAGGGATTCGACACCCTGTGGCAGGCCTGGCGCGAACTCTGCACGCTGCCCGAATGGGAGGGCAATCTGCTGGTAGCCGGCGGGGGCCGGCGGCTCGAGCACTGGCGCACCACGGTGGCCGCAGCTCAGCTTCAATCGCGAGTCACCTTTTTGGGGCTGACTGACCGGGTGGCCGAAGTGCTGGCAGCGGCTGATCTGCTGGTCAGCCCGGTGCGCTACGAGGCCTACGGGCTCAATGTTCACGAGGCGCTGTGCCGCGGCGTGCCGGCGATCGTCAGCGCCAGCGCCGGGGTCGCCGAGCGCTTCGCTCCCGAGTTGCGCGACTTGCTGCTGCGCGATCCCGATAACGCCAGCGAATTGGCGCAGCGGATGCTCACCTGGCATCGCAACCGCAAATTCTGGCGCGCTCAAATCGAGCCCACCGCGCGAGTGTTGCGCGCTCACGGCGCAAGCGAGATGGCCCAACAGATCGTGAGCCTATGCGAGGCCGACACTTCGACTTCAGTGGCCGCGCCGCTTACGTGTTAGGCCTTGGCGCTGGGCCGGCTGGAGACCGCCTCGTACCAGCGCGTCAGCTCGCGCAGCGCGGGATCGACTTGGATACCCACCAACTGTTTGCCGAAGTCGATCGCAACCAAGGCGGTGATATCGGCGATGGTGAAACGCTCGCCGGCGACAAACTGTCGTCCCTGAAGCTCGCGATCCATCCGCGCCAAGCGCTCCTGCGCCGCCGCGCGCCGTGTCTCGCCAAACTCGGGGAATTGTTGCAAGCGGCCCTTGAGCATCGGACTGGTATGCTGAAAGGCATTCCCGATCGCCATCATCAACTCAAGTTCCATGCGCCGATTCCACATCTCCACGAAAGCCTGCTCGCGTGCGTCGCGCCCAAAAAGATTGGGCTCGGGATAAAGGCTTTCCAGGTAGCGGGAGATGGCCACGGTTTCGGCCAAATGAGCGCCGTCGTCCAGTTCCAGCACCGGCAACCCGCCCGAAGGGTTCTTGGCGAGAAATTGGGGAGTGCGGTTATGGCCGGCGAAAATATCGACCTCCTCCTGCTCCAGCTTGATCCCTTTTTCCGCTGCGAACATCCGCACCCGGCGGGGATTGGGCGCCATCGAATGGTTGTACAGCTTCATGCCTGTTCTCCTTGCGACCAGATTATTTGGCCGGCGCGCGGCTATTTGCAAACGCGCAGGCTTGGCAAAGGGATTGCACAATCGTAGCGCCGACTCCTGACCTAGATCTGTTGGATCGGCCGTTACTTGCTTGGAAATTTCAGCTTTGCGCTGGCATCTGATCACCGGAACTTATTCGCCGCTGCACACCGGCGTGGCGGCCAACAGTGCGCAGCTAGCCATGGGACTGGCTCAGGCTGGTGATCGGGTCGAGGTTTGGAAGCCGGCCGGTGATGAGACTGGCAGCTTGGAGCGCGGGATCACTGTCCATAATTTGCCAGGCCATTTTGGTCCCCGCGCCCTGCGTCAGCTAGGTCCGGTTTTGCGCGCGGCGCGCAACGACCGGATATTGGTTCAGTACACACCTCACGCTTATGGCTGGAAAGCGATGAATTGGCCGTTCTGCCGTTGGCTCGCTGGGCTCGGCCATCACGATTTGACAGTGATTTTCCACGAAGTTGTATTCCCGCGAATTTTTGGACAACCGCTGCGCCATCGCATCCTGCACCATGTGACCCGCGCGATGGCAGCCACCGTGGCCCGCGCGGCAACGCGCATAATGGTGACAATTCCGGCATGGGATTCGATTTTGCGCACGCTGATAACCGATCGCAGGCAGATCGAGCTTTTCCCCGTTTGCAGCAATATTCCCTTTCTGGACGACCCGCCAGCGGTTGCGGCAATCCGGCAGCAACTGGGCGGCGGCGAGGGTCTCCTCGTGGGCCACTTCGGTACCTACGATCCACCCATCACCGATCTTCTCATTCCAGTTCTGGCGCGGCTCCTCGAGCAGCAACCCTGCCGCATTCTCTTGCTAGGTATCGGCGGCGACCGGGCGCGCGGCGCACTCATAGCCCGGTCGCCCGCCGGGGCCAACCGCGTGCACGCGAGCGGCGACCTCGGTGAGCGTGAGCTTTCTCTCCATCTGCAGGCCTGCGACCTGATGTTGCAGCCCTATCCCGACGGTGTCACTGGCCGGCGCACCACGTTGTTGGCGGCGTTAAATCACGGCCTGCCCGTGGTCAGCACCATTGGCCATCTCACCGAGGCCTGGTGGAACGATCACGGCGCCGTGGCCCTGGCGCCGGTCGAGGAGCCCGCCCGCTTGGTTCCTCTGGTCGAGCGCGTGATGAAAGATTGCGCCTGGCGCCGGCACTTGGGCGCGGCCGGCCGCGCCCTATACGAGGATCGCTTCGCCTTGCGCCATGGGATCGCGGCGCTGCGAGCGGCGAGCTGATGGCGCCTCAGAATGCCGCGCGCCGGGTGCTCCAGCTCGGCAAGTATTTCGCTCCCCATCGAGGCGGTATCGAAACCCACCTTGAATTGCTCAGCTTCGGCCTGGCGCGCTCGTGCGAGGTGCGCGTGATGGTGGCAGGTGGCGGCCGGTTAAGCATGCAAACCGATTTCTTCGGTGGCCTTCAAGTCGATCGCTTGGCTACCCCGCTAACCCTGGCGGCAACCCCGGTCTGTCCTGGGATGGCTCGGGCGATTCGAGCGGCGCGGCCGGACCTTGTCCACCTTCATTTCCCTAATCCGATGGCCGCCTGGGGTTATCTGGCCGCACGCATCAGCACGCCTCTGATCGTGACTTGGCATAGCGATGTGGTACGCCAGCGGCTGCTCGACACCATGATGCGCCCACTAATCAACACCGTGTTGGCGCGCGCCAGCGCAATTATCGCGACCTCACCCGATTATCTGGAAAGCTCGCCGGTGCTTAGTAGCCGACGCTCGCGGGTGCGCGTCATACCATACGGAATCGCGCTGGAAGAGCTGGCCCCGCCGCCAGCCGCCGCGGTGGCGGAAATCCGCCAGCGCTACCGCCTGCCGCTGGTGCTGGGGGTGGGACGGCTGGTCTATTACAAGGGTTGGGAATATCTGATCGCGGCGATGCGCCAGGTGAACGCCACCCTGCTGATTGTAGGTGACGGGCCCTTGCGCCCGGCGCTCCAGCGCCAGGTGGTCGAAGCCGGCTTGAGCAGGCGCGTGTTTTTCATCGGCGAGTTGGATCGGCGTCAGATCACGCCCTATTACCATGCTTGCGAGGTTTTCGCTCTAGCCTCGGTAGCGCGCAGCGAAGCCTTTGCGATCGTCCAGCTCGAGGCGATGGCGGCGGAGCGGCCGGTGGTCAATACCGCCTTGGCCACTGGGGTCCCCTTCGTTTCGCCTCACGGCGTCAGCGGCCTGACCGTCGCGCCGCGCGACGCTGGCGCCTTAGCGGGGGCAATCAACCGCCTGCTGGCCGATCCGGCCGCTCGCGCGCGCTGCGGACGGGCGGGTGCGCAGCGGGTGGCGCAGCTTTTCAGCCGCGAGCGAATGGTGGCCCAGACCCTGAGCCTGTACGATGAGTTGTTGGGCGAATCGCGCCGCACCTCGGCGGCATAAACCAAGGCTAAAACCGTGAAGATCTGGCGGAAAAACTGCGCGCGCAGATGCCACACCCTCACCCTTGCCCTCGCGCCTGCCCGGTCCTAAGCTGGCGTGGGGAAGTGGACGGTGGAGGAGCGGTAATGAAGTGCATGAGCCTGCGCGCCGGATGGATTGGCACGCTGCTGGTGGCGGGTGTGCTGGTGGCGGCTCCGGTAGGAGCTGCGCACCACCGGCCCAAGTCAGCTCCCCCGCCGGCGATTCCGCTCGACGAGATCCATGTGCTCGGCGATCGGCCAGCACCCTTCGCTCTGGATGCACGCTCGGCGATGATGATCGAGGCGCACTCGGGCGAAGTGCTTTACGCCTACCACGAGCACGAACGCATTCAGCCCGCCAGCCTGGCCAAGCTGATGACCTTCTACATCACCCTGGATGCCTTGCGCGCCGGTCGCTTGTCGCTCGATACCCCGGTCACGATCAGTGAGAAGGCTTGGCGTCTTTCGATCGATCCGACGGTTTCAAAAATGTTCCTGGCCGTGGGCCAACGCGTCCCGGTGCGCGAGTTGCTCTACGGGCTGATGGTCTCCTCGGGAAACGATGCGGCGGTGGCGCTGGCCGAATACGAGGCCGGCAGTACCGACGCGTTTGTCGGTTTGATGAATCAGTACGTCGCCAAGCTCGGTTTGAGCGAAACCCACTTCATGAGTCCCGACGGTCTGCCCGAGCCCGACCAGTACACCACTGCCGCCGACATGGTGAAGCTGGCCTCGCTGCTGCTGCAGCGCTTTCCCGATGCGCTAACTTATACCTCGCCCAAGGAATTCACTTTCGATAACATCACGCAGCGCAACTGGAACACGCTGCTGCTTTACGATTCGCGGGTGGATGGTCTGAAGACCGGGCACGTCTCCGAAGCCGGTTTCCATCTAGTCGCCACCGCCCATCAGGGCGACATGCGGTTGATCTCGGCCTTGCTCGGCACGCCCAACGCCGAGAAACGGCGCACCGAGACGGAAAAGCTGATCGACTGGGCCTTTCGCACCTATGTCAATTATCAACCCAACCCGGCCGGCCTGGCGCCGTCCAGCCTACCGGTTTACGAAGGGCGCCAACCCGCGGTCGCGATCACGCCCGCGCACGAAGTGGTGATCACGCTGCCGCGCGGCGAGGATCGCGGTCTGGCTTTGGCAGCCAACCTTCCAGCCAGCTACCTGATAGCACCCGTGGCGGCGGCGGCAACCGTCGGCACCATCACCGTGAGCAAAGGCTCGACCACGCTATTGCAAATCCCCCTGGAGACGCGCGCCGCGGTGGCCCGCGCCGGCTCTTTCGGAGTACTGTGGGGTAAGATCGCGTTGTTTTTCCATCGCCTTGGCCATTTGATCAAAGCCGCCTTGTGGGCCTCGGTTAGCTGGCTACCCTTCGTGCGTAAGTAGGGGGGCAGGCTTTGCCTCAGCCCCTGCGGGTGGCAGTGGTCTGTGATTTCCGTCAGGAGGGCTGGCCGAGTATTGACCTGGTAGGCGCGATGACGGTTCGCTACCTCGCCCGCTATCCCCACCAGCGTATCCATGCCCGTCCACTGCGGCCGCCTTTCCGCCGCCGCTTCACGCGCCTGCCAGCGGCGGGCTGGGCGTGTGTCAGCGCCGACCGCCTGCTCAACCGAATGTTCGACTATCCTCGTTATCTTCGCCGGATGCACGAGCGCTTCGACCTGTTCCACATTATCGATCACAGCTACAGCCATCTGCTCCACGAGCTGCCGCGCGGCACCGCCGCGGTCACCTGCCATGATTTGGAAACCTTCCGCTGCCTGCTGGAACCTGACCGCCAACCGCGCTCGCTGCCGTTTCGGGCCATGACGCGGCGCATCCTGGACGGCTTCGGCCGCGCCGCCGTGGTGCTGTGCGTCAGCGACAGCACGCGCGCCGAAGTCCTCCGCAACAGCCTTGCGCCCGCCGCGCGCCTGACCACCGTTTATCATGGAGTTCACCCCAGTTTTGGCGTGCAGGCAGACCCCCGCGCCCAAGCACAGGTCGATCGCTTGCTGGGGCCGGCGGCGGACCATCCGTATCTCTTGCACGTGGGCAGCACCAGCGCGCGCAAGCGTGTCGATATCCTGCTCCGAATCGTGGCCGGCTTGCGCCGGCGATGGCCCGATCTGCGCCTAGTGCGAGTGGGCGGACCGTTTACTCCTGCGCAAGTTCGTTTGCGCGACGAGTTGTCGCTGAAGGAAGCGGTTGTCGTCCTGCCGCGTCTAACGACCGCCATTTTGGCGGCGATTTATCAGCGTGCGGTGCTCACCCTGCTGACCTCGGATTACGAGGGTTTTGGCCTGCCCCTGATCGAATCGCAAGCGTGCGCCACGCCGGTGGTGGCCAGCGATCTTCCCGTTTGTCGTGAGATCGGCGGACCAGCGGCGCATTATTGCAAAGCGGCGGAGGTCGAAAGCTGGGTGGAGGAAGTCGATGGAATACTGGTCGAGCGCGCTGAATATCCCCAACGCTGGCAGGCGCGCCGGGAGGCTGCGCGTAGCTGGTCCCGCAGCTTTACCTGGGAGCGCTGCGCCGCGCAGACCTTGGCCGAGTATGAAAAGCTCGCCCCCGCGTTGATTCATTAGATCCCCGCTCTGCCTACGCACTCCCGATCGACGATGCACGTGCTGCATCTAGTGCCGGCGCTGTTCGATGCCGACGACGGCATCATCGGCGGCGCGGAGCGCTATGTATACGAACTGGCCCGCCATATGGCGCGGGTCACGCCCACGACGCTGGTTACCTTTGGCAGCCATGACCGGCGCGAGGCCAGGGATGGCTTGAGCATAGTAGTGCTCGGCCGCCCCTGGTATCCGCGCGGTCAGCGCGCCAATCCGGTATCGTTCAAGCTCTTCGCCCAATTGCGCGGCGCCGACGTAGTCCACTGCCATCAGCAACATATCCTTTCCAGCACTCTGGCCGCCGCGTACTGCCGGCTTACCCGGCGGCCCGTGTTCGTCACCGACTTGGGCGGCGGCGGCTGGGATGTTTCGGCTTACATCAGCACCGATCGCTGGTATCGCGGGCGCCTGCATTTAAGCCAATACAGCCGCGGCCTAGCGCACGGCGCGAGTGATGCCGACCACGTCATTCTGGGCGGAGTGGATAGCGAAAAATTTGCGCCTCGCGACGACGTTCAGCGCGGCCGCACGATCTTGTTCGTGGGCCGCCTGCTGCCGCACAAGGGGATCGACACCTTGATCGAGGCCTTGGCACCGGGGATGCAATTGCAGATTATCGGCCATGAGAGCGAGCCCCGTTATAGCGCCGACCTGCATAAGCTGGCCCAGGGCAAAGCGGTCACCTTTCGTCACGACTGCGACGATGACGCATTGATCGAGGCCTACCGGCAGGCCGCCTGCGTGGTGCTGCCCAGCGTCTACCGGACAATGTACGGAGATGAATCGCGGGTGCCCGAACTGCTCGGCCAAACCCTGCTGGAAGCGATGGCTTGCGGCGCGCCCACGATTTGCAGCAATGTCGCGAGCTTGCCGGAGATTGTCCAAGACGGCGTCACCGGTTTGATCGTACCCGAGGCCGGCGCGGCCGCCTTGCGGACCGCTTTAAGCTGGATGCTTGACCATCCGGCGCAGGCCGCCGCGATGGGGCGCGCCGGGCGGCGGCGGATATTGCAGCATTTTACCTGGCCGCAAGTGGTGGCCCGCTGCTTGCGCATCTATCGGTGCTGCGATTCCGCCAGTTAGATGGCGCCTAGCCGGCGCGTCACGCTGCGCGAGACTGACAGCTTCCCTCTCAGCGCTCCAGGCTGAGGCGCCAATGGTCTGCCTCGGCGCGACACTCCACCGTCACATACCCCTCCGCTTCGGCCGCGCGTGGGATGTCGCGAATCGCACGCGGATCGTCCAGCAGCAATTCCAGGATCTCCCCCCGCGCCATCTGCTCCAAACGCACCTTAGCCCTGGCCCAGTTCAGCGGGCACTTTACGCCGCGCAGATCCAAACGCACGGCTGGGAGGCTAGTTTGATCCGTCATTATATCGTGCCCCGAGGGCGGCGCCCGAGGTCTGGCGTCAAAGTCTTTTGCCCCAGAGCGCTGTCAGTTTATGCTACTTAGGTAGGGCGAAGTTGCATAGCGCGTGATAGGCGGATGTCATGGTGCTGGAAAAATTGAGCCTGAAAAACAAGGTGGCCTTGATTACCGGCGCCGGGCGCGGCCTTGGGCGCGCGATGGCGCTGGCGATGGCTGGGGCCGGCTGCACGATCGCCGCGGTGGCGCGGACCCGGTCCCAATTGGAAGAGACCGCGGCGGCGGTGCGCCAGCAAGGCAGTAGCTGCATGGTGATTCCCGCCGACGTCACGCGCTCGAAGGAAGTCAATGCGATGGTGGAGGTGGCAGTGGCGGAGCTGGGCCATATCGACATACTGATCAACAATGCCGGCGGCGGCACCCAAGATTACGGCAAGCCGTTGGAGGAAATCAGCGACGAGATGTGGCAGGAGGGTCTGGCACTTAACCTAAGCAGTCAATTCTATTGTTGCCGCGCCGTCATTCCTCATTTAATCGCGCAGCAACACGGCCGGATCATCAATATCGCCTCGGGTCTGGGCCTGCGCGGCGGCAAGCAACTGTTCAGCTATACCTGCGCCAAGGGCGCGGTGATTCAGCTCACGCGATCCTTGGCGGTGACCTACGCGCGTTACAACATCCAGAGCAACTGCATCGTACCTGGCGTCTTCGGCGAAGCGGCGGAGCGCTTTCAAGGCGGCAAATTCGTACCGATGGGACGGCCGGGCGAGTACGAAGAAATCGGCCCGCTGGCGATCTTCCTGGCCTCCGACGCAGCCCACCATCTCAACGGCGCGATGCTGACTATCGACGGCGGAGCACTGGCAGGCGGCGCTACGCCCACCGGCAGTTACCCCCAACTCAACGAATCCAGGTGAAGCGATGAACGACACCGTCGCGACCGACTTCTCGTTGACGGGAAAAAGCGCCCTGGTAGTGGGAGCCGAAAATCCCCTGGGCATGATCGCTGCCATGACTCTGACCGAAGCGGGTGCCGACCTGGTGATCGCCTCCCAGCAGCCGGGTACCGGCGACGCGCTGCGGGAGTTGACCCGGCGTCTGGCGCCCACCGGGCGCAAATCGGTGGTCCAGGTGCAGAGCGCGATCACGCGAGCCGATCTCAGCGCCAGCGTTGATTTGACCGTCAAGCAACTGGGTGGCTTGGATATCCTGGTCAACGCCCTGGATTATCGCAGCTTCGCTCCCGCCGACATCAGTGACGACAACGCGTTGGACAAAATCTTCGATAACACTTTTCGCGCCACCTGGATGGCTTGCCAGGAAGCGGGTCGGATCATGAGGCGACGTGGCGGCGGCGTGATCGTCAACGTGGTTTCAGTCCTGGCGGAGCGCGGAGTGCCCAACGCCAGCCTGTACTGCGCCAGCCAGGCCGCGGTGCTCAGCCTGACCCGCACCCTGGCGCTGGAATGGGCTCCCGACCAGGTCCGGGTCAACGCGCTGGAATTCGGCTGGCTGGAAAGCCGCGGCCAGCGCCAGGCCCAGTTCGAGGAAACTCTGCGCAAGTACTTGCCCGACCACAATCTGATCAAGCCTGAGGAGCTGGCCGGAGCCCTACTATACTTGGTGGCACCGGGAGCGCGGTTCATGACCGGCCAAAGCGTGGTGGTTGATGGTGGCCTGTTGTGCCACCCTTAATTGATTGAGTGCCACGCAAGACCAACCCGATGTGGATCCTCGCTTTCAATTGTGGCAGCTCCTCCTTGAAATTCGAGTTGCTCCAACTCGACGCTCGAGGGCTGCGTCAGGGCGTCTCGCATACCGGCAAAGTCGAGGAGATCGGGCCCAACGCGAGGGCTGAGTTCGCGGCTGCGCCGACGCCAGCGCTTACCAGCCATCCCGAGGCCGCCCGCTTCGCCCTTGGGTGGCTCAAGCAGACGGCGCCCGAGCCAATGCGTGAGTTGGGCGGAGTGGTCCACCGCGTGGTCCACGGCGGAACGAACTTGTGGGAGCCCGCGTTGATCGACGATGCGGTGATGTCGGCGATTGAGCAGGCGGGCGCGCTGGCGCCGCTACACAACCCTCCCGCCCTGGAAACTATCCGCGCCGTCGGCCAGCAATTGCCGGACACCCCGGCCGTGGTGGTGACCGATACAGGATTCCATCGCACCCTCCCTTCTTACGCCTTCACCTATCCGCTGGCTCGCGAGCTGAGCGCACGTCATGCGATCCGACGTTACGGCTTCCACGGTATCGGCCACTCCTACATGGCCCAGCGCTGGTACGAGCTTGCCGGCCGTCAGGCCCAGGGCAGCGCATTGATAACCCTGCACCTGGGAGCGGGATGTTCGGTGTGCGCGATCCGCGACGGCTGCTCGGTGGATACTTCGATGGGTATGACGCCGCTTGAGGGCTTGATGATGGCAACGCGAGCGGGAGATTTGGATCCCGCCATTCCGGGCTTCCTTATCCAGCGCGAGCAGCTATCGCCCGCGGCCCTGGACCAGCTCCTGAACCATCGCGCCGGGCTGCTGGGGGTCTCGGCCGTATCCGGCGACCTACGGGAGGTGATGGCCGCCGCGGCCGATGGCAATCGAGAGGCTAAGCTGGCGGTGGATATTTTCTGCTACCGCGCACGTAAATATATCGGCGCTTATCTGGCAGTGCTGGGACGCGCGGACGCGATTGTGTTCGGCGGCGGGATCGGCGAGAACGCGGCGCCTGTTCGCGCACAGATCTGTAGCGGCTTGGAGAACCTGGGAATCGCGCTCGATCCGGAGCTCAACCAGGCATCCGACGGGGGTGATCGATGCATTAGCGCACCGACCGTTCCCATCCAGATTTGGATCATTCCCCTGGATGAAGAGCTGCAAATGGCGCGCGCGGCGCTAGCGTTGCTAACGCCCTCGCACTTGGCTGCTTGCTGAAGCCGCTAACAGAAGGGGGAAAGATGGGCTGGAGGTTTTACCGCCGGGTCAAAATCCTACCTGGAGTTACACTGAACTTCTCCAAGCGCGGCACCAGCCTGTCAGTGGGAGGCCGCGGCGCACACGTCACCTTGGGACGCGGCCGAGAGCGCGAGACCATCGGAATTCCGGGCAGCGGCATCTCCTACACCACCACTCAGAAAGCCTCGCGAACGGCCCCTGCGCCAGGTACTCGGCGCACACTTTACGTGCTCATGATCCTGGCCATTCTGCTGCTCCTGGCTTTGCTCAGCCATTCCACCCCGCATCACTGAGCGAGCTTTTCGCAAGGCCCGATTCTCAGCGCTCAAGCCCGCATAAGGACTGGGCGCTTGAGCGCGTGCCTTCCACTCCGTTTAATCTGCATTGAGAGCAAAGCGCTGGGAGCAGCTAATGAACGCAAGCGTCGAACCCGAAGCAGTTCTGAGCTTCAGTCCCTTCGATCCCGCCTTTCGCGCCAATCCCTACCCTTTTTACCGAACTTTATATGGACGAGCGCCACGCCTGATCGAAGCCGGACCCTATCGTCAGATTGCGCTGGTGGGCGGCTACGCCGCCTGCTTGGAGGTCCTGCACGATCATCTCGATTTCTCCAGCCGTGACATGCATAACTTACCGAGCAACAGCGACCCATTTCAGGGGGCGGTGTCGCTGCTCAATTCCGATCCACCCGATCACAGCCGTCTGCGCCGGTTGGTCAGCCTGGATTTCTCGCCGCGACGTATCCGCGCCCTGGAACCCCATATCCGTGCTATCACCAGCGAACTACTGGAGCGAGTCGCGACACAACCAGGGTTCGACGTGATGGCCGACCTCGCCAACATTCTGCCGGTGCGGGTTATCGCCGAGATGTTAGGGGTACCGCCTGAGTTGCACGTTCAGTTCAAGGTTTGGTCCGACGCGATCATTGGGATCCGCAGCCTTGCGCCGGGAGCGCCCGCCGCGCCCGGGTCGATCGAGGGGCGCGACCAGCTGCTGGAATACTTCGCCGCCGAGATCGAGCGGCGCCGCCGCAGGCCGGGTCCCGATTTGATTAGCGCCTTGCTCGCGGCGCAGGAGCAGGCCGAGATCCTGAGCGCACCCGAGCTGATGCGTTTCCTGGTGCTTTTGCTGGTAGCAGGCAACGAAACCACCACCAACTTGATCGGTAACGGGATACTCGCACTGGGACGTCATCCCGAGCAGATGGAGCTGCTGCGCCAGCAGCCCAGTCTGATCGGCGGCGCGATCGAAGAGATTCTGCGCTACGACGGTCCGGTACAAACCACCGTCCGGCGGGCCGTAGCCCCGGTTAGGTTGGACGGAACCGAAATTGCCGCCGGCACTACCGTCATGGTTCTGCTGGCCGCGGCCAACCGCGACCCGGCCCGCTTCAAAGATCCCGAGCGCTTCGACATTAGGCGCACTCCCAACGAGCATATCGCTTTCGGCGCGGGGATCCATTTCTGCCTGGGCGCCACGCTGGCACGCCTGGAGGGTGCTATCGCGATCGAAATGCTGCTGAAGCGATTTCCCCGCCTGCGGTTAGCCATGGGGGAGCCACCGCGCTATCGAGAATCCTTCGGACTGCGCGGCCTGATTGACTTACCCGTGGCGACGGCTTGAAAGGGCAAAATATTAAAATGCGGCTTTCAAAAAAGGCGGCGCGCGACGTTGCCGCGCCGCCGACGCGGCTATTTGGCCGCCTGCGGCATTTCGCTATGCCCATAGGTCGCGCCGCTCTGGCGGATCCTGCCGGTCGGATCTTCCATCGTGCGCAACTGAAGGTCGTAAGCCTGCTCCCAGTCCATTTCGTGGTCAGTGACGAAATCACCCCCACGCGCCCGCAGGAAGCATTCAGGCGCTTCGAGACCTGGGGGAACCTGATTATGCTCGCGCAGGGCCAGCGCGGCTTGAACCAGCCGGCGGCGAGTCTGGATGATCATCAGATCACTGGGCCCGAGATGCTCCCAGGCATGGTCGGTTATCGGACCCATGCTTTCGGTGATGGCCTGATCCTGAAGGTTGATTCCGTCGAGACCGGTATAGCTGCGTGTACGCTGTACCTCGCGGTCAATCTCGTAGTCGTTGCTCGCATTGGCCGCTAGTCGCCAGCGTCCATACCAGTCGCTGGTGTTGGGAAGATATTTTGGCGCACCACCCGCACCCGCGATCGGTTGGCCATCTTTGCGAATCCGCTTTTCGGGCAAATCGCCCTTCCACCACAGCAGCACAACCATGGTGTGGGTGTCGTCCATCGGGACCCATGCACGTCCAAGAATATGGTGGCTGAACTCGCCGTTGGGAATATAGGTCCAGCAGGGAAACAGAAAGTGGGCAAAGCGCCAGTAAATCAGATTTTCCACCGCGCGGCTGGCGCCGTACATGGTACCCCAGGGCGTAGCCGCGACCTTCAGCTCGGCCGCGCGATTGGCAATCCCAAAGCGGGCGATACCCACGGGCTGCAAATCCTCGGCTTGTAACATGCCGAAATGCAAAAAGCTCAGGTGGGTGGTGTCGATGTCCCCCTCCAGCGCCTGCATCCAGTTGCATTCGCGCTGGGTAAAGCTGATGCGCATCTCGTGTTCAGGCATCAGGGCGGGCTCCAGCATCGGCAGCCCGGGCGGCTGAGCGCGCGGTCCCATATAGACCCACACCAGGCCGTTACGCTCGCAAGCGGGATAGGATTTGGCGCGAACCTTATGCTTGTAATCGTACTCGGGCGGAACGTTGGGCATTTCCAGGCAACGGCCTGCGATGTCGAACTTCCACCCATGGTACACGCAACGCAATCCGTCTTGCTCGTTGCGCCCAAAGAAGAGCGAGGCGCACCGGTGAGGGCATCGATGGTCCAGGATGCCTACTCGTCCGGAGCTGTCGCGAAAAGCGATCAGCTTTTCGCCCAACAGCACCAACCGTAGCGGCTCGCCGTTAGCCTTGAGCTCGCCAGACATCGCGGCCGGGAGCCAGTATTGGCGCATCAGGTCGCCCATCGGCGTGCCCGCTCCGACCTGGGTCAGAATCTCGCTGTCTTTAGCCGAGGCCATGCTCTTCCTCCAGGCGGCAAGCGCTCGCAACGCGGGCGTGGGACGCCAAGTTTTACAGCGGGCGCGGCGACGATCGTCGCGCCCGCCGTGTCAGTTTACTGCACGATCTGGTTCAACCCCGCAGGATTGCCCAAGCGATAGTAGTTGATGTAACGCTTGGGAGTCTCCTGGTTGTACCAGAAGCCATCCAGCGGCGGCAGCAGGTTGGCGTTGTCGAGGTTCTGGAAATCGGGGTTGATGTGCGCCCACACCCCGCTGTAAAACGAATAGCCATTGGTACCAGGAACCCGTTTGGCCGGATTGTAGTTATACTGGCCCCGCCAGAACTTGCCGTTCTGATCGAAGTCGTCGAAAGCAATGGTCATGGTCTGCTCTTTATCCAACCAGATGTAGTGCTGCGCCTGGCAGTAACCCGCCGCATGGTCGGGTATGCGCTGCATCGCCAGCTGAAGCCAAGGCCGCGCCTCCCAATGGCCGCCAATTTTGTCGGTCGGGAAGATCCCATAATCGATCTCCCAGTTGTGAAAATCGGTGGCTTGTTTGAAGTGATCCTCGGGCACGATGTAAGTGATTATGTACTTCGTGCCCAGGTATTGTGCCTTAAACCATGTCGGCGGCAATGGGATTCGTGAATGATCGTCATAACTGAAGTTGGCCGAGGCCACGAACGGCGCGCAGCGTGCCGCCTGCGAGAGTTCCAGCACGCGTCGGATACTGGGAATATAGGCCCAGTTATTAGGAATTCGCCTGGGATCCATGTAGTCCCACTCGACTCCCGCGATGTACTGGATCTGGGTCGGATACTCCTGCTCGGTGTAGTTGGTGAAATATACGCCCTTGTCCTCTCCGGGCGAATTCGGGATAGTCATCGGATACACTGGGTCGGTGTTCGCCTCCACGACGTAATCGGCGGTGTACGAGCGCTGTTCATAGCGGTTGCCGTAGCGATCGATATCCAGGGGATGGACCCCTTCGCCCGCCATCACCGCCGGCTGATACTGAAAGTAAGCGTCATACATTAATTTGAAGCCCGAAAGCGGATCCTTGGGATCGAGCTTGTCGTAGGGAAACGGCATTCCGGCGACATAGCCTTTCATAACATAACTGCCATCGCCTGTGGGCTCCAGCGTCACCTGCTTGCTATATTTTTCTGTCGCATCCCAGTATGTCGACGGGACCGGATAGGAATGCGTGGGCGCAATGACAATTTTTAGATCGCTGGGCATGCTCACTTGCGGCGCGGTTTCGGTGCATTCGTGCTGCCAACCGACGTCGAAATGATCCAGATACTTCTGGCAATTTGCCTTGGTGATAATAGTTCCCGCGGCTAGCGGACTAAACGGGTCAGCGTAAGCAACGCCCAATCCCAAAAAAACAACTCCCAAGCCGGCAGTCAGCACGGCCTTAGCAAGTATTTTCATAAATCCCCCGAAAAAAGCCTTGTATTTCGCGTAAAACAAACCCAATCTTCGGGAGAATCAGCACAATGGGACGTCTTCGGACCCGCGTGGCGCGATCTTTCGCGCCACGCGGGGAAGCTCGGCGGGGTTAGCGCACAAGGCGGAGGCCGGCGGCGGCCGAAATGTCAATTGCAAGCGTTTGGCGCGGGCAATGTCAGGCGGCGATAGATGGCGCCAAACTCTCGCTAATTCCGGCTTGGGTATGCGATCATACCCATCATTTGGCACACACTTAACTGCAATAATCACCGCCCGGAAAGGCGGCTTGCGCACTATCCGCGCTTGGCTTGGGCGAGCGCCAGCGATGATCGGCACACAAATCAGGCAAAGGCCCGCCGCCAGCCTGGTCACCTTTCGAATCGCCCCCAAAAATCCATCCTCCTGCGAGGATGTCCCCGGATAATTTCCATAGCACAGTTTTGAACCGTCCGCCAAACAGCCACGACTGTGATGGGCCAGCAACGGGCGAGATCGCTGCCAGTCTGAGGTCCTGGGAAGCGGGCGCGGCGAAAATCATCGCCGCGCCCGCGGAGGTCAGATCACTGGGTAATCTGGTTCAGGCCGGCAGGATTGCCGAAGCGGAAGTAATTGACGTAGCGCTTGGGCGTCTCCTGGTTGAACCAGAAACCATCCAACACCGGCAGGGTGTTGGAGTTGTCCAGATTTTGAAAGTCCGGATTGAGGTGAGACCATAGGCCGCTGTAGAAGGAATAACCGTTAGTGCCCACAACCTTCTTGGCCGGATTGTAGTTGTATTGACCCCGCCAAAACTTGCCGTTCTGGTCGAAGTCTTCGTAGGCGATCGAA
>DATGLK010000042.1 GCA_035294265.1 Candidatus Binataceae bacterium | reverse complement strand
TGGACAGCGCGCCGGCTTCGGCCAGCTGGTCCTTGAGCTGTTGGAGCAATTCCTTATCCTGCAGCTCGCTCAGATAAGGCTGCGCGCTGGCCTCGCCGCTGCCCACGCTATCCTCGCTGGGGGTCAACTCGGCGCCGTCTTCGAGTAGTTTGCGAATTTCTTCGGCACTCAGCGTACGGTTGCCGCGCGGAGGCCTGCGCCCACCCACCTTCATCCGCAAGCGCTGCCCTTCGCCCGCGCGGCCGTCATCGGGCCCTTCTTCGCCGCCCATGAACTCCTCGAACGCATCATCAACGCGCCCCTCTAGGCTGCGTCCGAGCTCATCGAGTTCCAACTGCTGGTCGAAGTCTTCGCGTGGTCCGCGCCGGGCCCGTTCGATCAGTTGGGTGAACCAACGATACAGCGCACCGCATTGGCGCACGCTTGCGAGTACATCGGCTCCCGGTTGACGTAGTTCGGCCAGTAACGCGGCGGCCTGTCCAACTACCAGCTCTTCGACACCATTGTTCTCCGGCGCCAGTTCGGCCGCGGCTTTGAACAACATCGTGCTGACCGACCCCGAGACCATCTGGCCAGCCAAATATTGGTTGACCTCGGCAATTTCGGGCGCTAAACCGCGAAATTCGCGGCTGAGCGCCGCGTCGATGCGCACTTCCTCGCACAGACGTAGCATCGCGCCCGCCAACTTAGGATCGGGAAAACTACCGATATAGGCATCGAGCGCTTCCACCCCCCTCTCGCCACGGCCCTGAAACTGGGGTAGTTGAGCCAAGGCAAACTCAAAAGTGCCGTAGTCATGGCGAGCGGCCAGATGGGCGGCCATCACCTTGTAATAGACGAAAGCCCGCCCACGACTACCCAGGCCGTCGACCCGCTCGGGCAGGTAAAGCACCTCGCCCCCAAGCAAAGGGTAACGGAAGGCCGGCACCGGGCCGCGCCCCTCCAACGCGTCGAGGCGAAAATCCATCGGAAACATCATCCGCATGAATTTGGCCAGTACGCTGCGAATCTCGTGCAAGCCTAGCGCAGTTGGGCCTAGAGGCTCCGGACCGGGCAAACGCGGAAATTCGATAATGTCGGTACCACCCATCAATGGCATACGTGTCTACCCCTCATTAATTTAACAAGCTTGCCAGCCAGCGGGCAATTGAGAAATCCCGGTGCGTTGGACGGTTGACTGTTGCCAAGACGAGTGACTTAGATGAAGCCCATCATGGTAAGTAGCGATTCAAAGCGATATGGCCGCGGGCTGATCCTGGTGATGCCCGTGCTCGGCGTGCTGGCGCTGAGCGCGGCGGCACAGGGCGGCCTAACGGACGGAGTTAAGAAGGCGGTTTTACCCAATGGGCTGACCGTCCTGGTTTTGGAAAACCACAAAGCGCCGGTAGCAACTTTGAACGTGTTTTACCGGGTTGGCTCGCGCAACGAGCGCTTTGGCCACACCGGCCTCTCCCATTTGCTCGAGCATTTGATGTTCCGTGGAACCAAGAAGCTGGCCCCCGAAGAGTTTTCCAATATCATCCAGGAGTCAGGCGGACGTGATAACGCTTTCACTACCGCCGACTTCACCGACTACTTCGAAATCATCAACCGTGCGCATCTGGACGTTCCCATTTATCTGGAGGCCGACCGGATGGCCAATTTTGCGCCCAAGGGTTTCGCTTCGGAAAAGGACGTGGTAATCGAGGAGCGTCGTCTGCGCACCGACGACAACCCCGAAGATGCGCTGTACGAAGCCACCCAAGCTCAGGCCTACGTTGAGCATCCCTACCATTGGCCAGTCATCGGTTGGATGCACGATATCCAAGGCCTGACGCTTAAAGACGCCCTGGACTATCACGCGATTTACTACTCCCCCCAGAACGCAATTGTAGTCGCGGTGGGAGACTTCAATGCGGACCACGTGATGAGCCAGATTCGGCAGAGCTTCGCGCCAATCAAGAATCAAACTGGGCCGCCCCCGCCGGTGACGGAAATTGAACCACCGCAACAGGGCGAGCGACGGCTGACGCTGGAACATGCCGCCGATCTGCCGGTGGTGGCCGAAGGGTATCACGTTCCCAACCACGCCAACGCCAGCGACGCGTTTGCCCTCGAATTGGCCTCGCAAGTGCTGGCGGGCGGCAAGAGTTCGCGACTCTATCGCGACCTGGTCGAGCAAAAACGCCTCGTAGTAGATGTGGACGCCGATTACGACATGACCGCGTTCGACCCCACCATGTTCTGGTTCACGGCTCAGATGCGACCCGGGGTCCAGCCTCAAGCGGTGATCCAGGCTTTAGACCAGGAAGTAGCGCAACTGGCCAACACGCCGGTGGGCGCGCGCGAGCTGCAAAAGGCTAAAAACCAGGAGCAAGCCAGCTTTGTCTATGGCCAGGACTCGGTTTTTCGGGAGGCTATGATGTTGGGCCAGTATGAGATGATCGGCGGTTATAAACAGCTTGATTTATATATTCCCTCCATCGACAAGGTCACCGCCGCCGACATTCAGCGGGTGGTGCGCAAATACCTGGTCCCGTCCAACCTGACCCTGGGGATTCTCAAACCCACCGGCCTGCTGCCCCATCCCGCCGGCGGCGGCGCTGGCGGCCCCGTCAGCCATGCTCCCGCCGCTTGGGGGAGCCCCTCGTGAGCCGGCATAAGCTGAACCAAGTGGTAGCAGCAACGCTGGCGCTGAGCCTGTTGCCGCTGTTTTCACGACCCGCCAGCGCGCTGGAAATCAAGCGCTCGGTCCTCAACAACGGCGCCGTGCTGCTGGTTTCCGCCCAGCACAACCTGCCGATGGTCACGATGGCTATCGCGTTCGATGCCGGCTCGCGACGTGATCCCAAAGGGCAGGAAGGGTTGGCCCATCTGGCCGCCGACTGCCTGACCGAAGGAACGCGCCAGCTTTCGGCTGACGAACTCAACCGTCAAATCGATTTCCTGGGCAGCTCACTCTCGGTCTCCGCTAGCCGCGATTACGCCACCGCCAGCGTCACCTCGTTGAAACGCTACTGGCCTGACACCCTCAAGCTGATGGCGCAAGTGCTGACCCAACCAGCGCTCACCGACCGGGACATCGAACGTAAGCGGGCCGAAGACGTGGCGGCGCTCAAGGCGGCCGAGGAAGACCCCGGCTATACCGCGCAGGCGGCCTTCGTCAGCGCCCTGTTCGGCCCCACCCCTTACGGCCATCTCAGTGAGGGCACGGCCGCTTCGGTGCAAAAGCTAACCGCCGAGGAAGTGCGCAATTTCTACCATACCTATTACCGCCCCAAGGGAGCGGTCATCGCGGTCGTGGGCGACGTCGATCCCGCCGCCGTGACAGCCGATCTTAACCGTGAGCTGGGAGCGCTAGCGGGCAGCGCTCCGCCACAGGCGCCCTTTCCCGCCCCGCCACTGCCGGCAGGCCTGGTCCTGAAGGTAATCGATCGTGATGTGAGCCAAGCCAACGTTATTCTGGGCGCGCCCGGCATTGCCCGTTCCGATCCCGACTATTACCGCATCCTGGTGATGAACTACATTTATGGTGGGGGCGGATTCGCGTCACACCTGGTCAAGCAGGTACGGAGTAAGGCGGGATTGGTCTATTCGATCGGTAGCGATTACGCGGCGGGGCTGTATCCGGGCGCTTTCGAGGTGGTGCTGGAGACCAAGAACGCCAGCGCCAACGAAGCGATTAAACTGGTGCTGGCCCAGATGCGTCAGATGCAGGAAGCGCCGGTTGCGAGCGATGAGCTGGCTTCGGCCAAAAAATATTTGATCGGCAGTTTTCCGCTCAAGCTGGATACTCAAAGTGCGATTGCCAATTTTCTGATTCAAGTCGAGGTTTATCACCTCGGCTTGGATTACGCCGACCGCTATCCTAAGCTGATTGGAGCTGTGACGACCCAAGATGTGTTGAAGGTCGCGCGCAGGTATCTTCATCCCAACCATCTGCTGATTGTCGCGGTCGCCAACCAGCATCAGGCCCAAGTTCATGTCGGCAGCCCGCAAAGCGGCGCCGGTGGCGGCTCCTGAGTCTGCTGCGACCATCTTCAGCATCGGCCACTCCACCCACTCCTGGCCCGCGTTCCAGGCGCTCCTCCAACGGCACGGGATAGAACTGCTGGCCGATGTGCGCAGCTTGCCTGGATCGCGCCGCTGGCCCCAGTTCAACCAAGCGGAGATGAGCGCAGCGCTCGCTAACATCGGGGTGGAATATCGATGGCTTGCGCAATTAGGAGGGAGACGACGGGGGCGGGGACCGGATTCACCCCATCGCGGCTGGCAAGTGGCGGCTTTCCGCGCCTATGCGGATTACGCCGAAGGAGCCGAGTTCGCCCACGGGCTAGAGGAGCTGATCGTGCTGGCGCGCGCGCAGCGCGTCGCGTTCATGTGCTCGGAAGGGTTGTGGTGGCGATGCCACCGGCGGTTGATTGCCGATCGGCTGCTGATCGTCGGTTGGCGAGTCCTGCACATCCTTCCCGACGGCAAGCTGAGCCCCCATCAATTGACCAGTTTCGCACGGGTGGTCGCGGGCGGGTTGATTTATGACGGCGAGGGTGAGACAGCGACCTGAACGGCGCGGTTGCGCTAGGAACGCTCCTGCCCTACTCTGAGCCGAATCAAGTGCAATTGGCGGTCTAGTACGAGCACCGCTCGCAAAACATGAGCCGGGAAAGGAATCTGATGTTCAAAAATCTTTGGATGCCGATCGTGGTCGGTACTGTGCTGGCCATCTGGATGACCCCCGGATGCTCCCGATCCAGCGATACGGAGGGTTTACCCATGCGCCATACCAATTCCTACGCCACGGTACAGACCGCGCGCGGCAGTTTCGTAATCGAGCTATATCCGAAAGTTGCGCCCAAGACCGTGGCCAACTTCGAAAAGCTAGTCAAGGACGGCTTTTACAACGGCCTGACTTTTCACCGGGTCGTGCCCGGTTTCGTGGTCCAAGGCGGCGACCCTAAGGGCAACGGCTCGGGCGGACCTGGATACGATCTGCCGGCCGAAATCAGCTCCAGCGAAAAGCATCTGCGCGGCACGGTCGCAATGGCACGGCTGGGTGACGACGTCAATCCCGAGCGCCGCTCCAGCGGCAGCCAGTTCTATATTTGCCTGGAGCCTCAACCGGGACTTGACGGCCAGTACACCATCTTCGGCGGGGTAGTTGAGGGGATGAATGTCGTCGACCAGATTCAGGTCGGCGACAAGATCAACAAGATCACGCTGTCCACCACGCCACCCGCCTGACGCCGAGTGATTCGGCTGCAGTTCCATGTCCAGTAGCGCCGGTGCGACCGCGCTGGCGCTACTTTCTGCACGGTGCCTCTTGCCCGCTGTTGGCTACAAGGGGGTGCTAGGTTAGAATTAAGCATTTCTTAAGGCTTCCTTATCCATGGCAGGCGCCGGCGAACGGCTCTCGTTAATTGAAAACATCACCTCGGTGGCGGGTTCAGTCTCCGATTTGCGCGAGGCTTTGGACGCCACCGTCGAGGCCATCGCGGCCGGGATGGAGACCGAGGTCTGCTCGCTTTACCTGCTCGATCCGGCGCAGAAACGCTTGGTGTTGCGGGCCACGGTCGGCCTGGATCGCGACTCGGTGGGTAAGGTGTCAATGCAAATCGACGAGGGCTTGGTCGGGTTGGCGATCGAGACCATGGCTCCGGTAACCGTGGTCGACGCGATAAGCCATCCCCGCTACAAGTATTTCCCCGAGACCGGCGAGGAACGCTATCATTCCTTTCTTGGCGTTCCGGTGCCCGGCCCAGGTGGCGATCCGCTGGGAGTGCTGGTCGTCCAAACTTTGCGCAAACGGCGCTTCTCCGCCACCGATGTGCGCCTGCTCAAGGCCGCCGGCAGTCAACTGGCGCAGATGATGACCAATTTCCGCCTGCGCCAGAGCCTGGCCACCAAGGAGAAGGAGCGCGACGAATATCGCCGGCGCATGATCGAAGCCACGCGCCAGCTCAAGGGCTACGAGAAGGTGGGCGGGCAGACGCGCCTGAGCACGCCCATCAAAATTCGCCGCCCGCGGTTGGTTGGCTTAGGCGTTTCCCCCGGGTTTGGTCACGGTGTCGCCCACCAGGTGGGTACCTTTCTAAACACCATCGATGTAAACCAACGCTCCACTAATCACGCCGCAGAAATTCGCCGGCTGGAGGACGGCCTCAGCCGCGCCCGAGGAGAGCTGGACGCGTTGCGGGTGCGGATGGCGGCCCTGATGCCGGAATCGGAGCTCAAAATCTTCGATGCCCATCGCCTGATTTTGGAGGATGAGGAGTTCGTGACCCGCATCCGCCAGGCAATCGAATCGGGCTATACCGCCGAAAGCGCACTGTTTCGAGTAATCGACGAGATCAGCGCTTCGATGCTGGCGATGGCGGACGGCTATCTTCGCGAACGAGCGGCGGACTTTCGCGACGTTGGCCATCGCTTGCTGCGCCATCTGCGGCGCGAGGACAGCCGCACCCCCTTCGCTCGGCCCACGATCTTGGTCGCCGAGGAGCTGACCCTTTCCCATCTGACTCTACTCTCCCATCAAAACCTGGTGGGGATCGCACTGCAATCGGGCGGCGCCACCTCACATGCCGCCATCCTGGCGCGCTCCTTCGAGATTCCCACAGTGGTGGGAATCGAGCATTTGATGGAGGCCGTCAGCGAAGGCGACGACCTGGTACTGGATGGCAACACCGGCGCACTCTACATTAAGCCCGCCGGCGACGTGCAGCGCGAGTACGATCGGCTCGCTCGCCAGTACGCCGACTTCCGCCAAGCGCTCAATACCAAGCCTAACGAGCCGACCGTCACCCCTGACGGCCATCAGGTCCATCTGCAAGCCAATATCGCGCTCCAAAACGACGTGCAAATGGCCTTGCGCTATGGCGCTGAAGGCATCGGCCTGTTTCGCTCGGAGTTTTCTTTCCTGACCTACGAAGATTTCCCTGACGAAAACGAGCAAGTGGCGCTCTATAGCCGGCTGCTGCGGCCGGTGGGAGGCCGCCCGGTGACTATCCGCACACTGGACCTGGGGGCAGATAAATATCCCTCGTATATGCGCGTACCGCGCGAGGACAATCCGTTTTTAGGATGGCGCTCGATTCGGGTTTCCTTGGAGATGCCAGCCATCTTCAAGGCGCAACTGCGCGCCATTCTGCGCGCCGCCGCGCGTCACAACGTCCGCCTGCTGTTTCCCATGATTTCCAGCTTGGAGGAATTGCGCCAAGCGCGCGAGCTGCTGACCGAGGCCCAGTCCGAGCTCTATCGCGAGGGGATCGAGCATAACCCCAGCCTGCCAGTGGGAGCCATGATCGAGGTTCCGGCCGCGGTCTGGCTGGCGCCCAGGATGATTCACGAGGTCGATTTCTTCTCGATCGGGACCAATGATCTGATCCAGTACCTGCTGGCTGCCGACCGTAACAACCCCAAGGTTGCTCAGCTCTACGAACCGCTGCACCCCGCCGTCCTGGCCGCCATTTCTCACGTCTACAACGTAGGCCTTCAGGCCGCCAAGGAAGTTTGCATCTGCGGCGAGATGGCTAGCGACCCAATGGCCACGTTGGTGCTGATCGGGATGGGGTTGACCGAGCTTAGCCTTAGTCCGCTATTTATCCCGGTGGTTCGCGAAATTGTGCGCAAGGTAGACTACGCCACCGCTCGACTGATCGCTCACGACGTGCTGGAAATGGCCACTGTGCAAAAAATCAAGGGTTACTTAATTGAACGCTACCGCGATCTGGATCTGATAAATCTGGTGGAAATGTACCGTTAGTCGCCGTTTGTGGTCTTCCCCCGCGGGGCGACTCCAAAGACCTTGGACAGCAGCACCATGATGAAGCGATTGACCCCCGCCTCGTGTTAGGGTAACCACAATACCAGACTTGACCAGTCGGTTAGGAGGCTTGGCGGAGGGCTTGAACCAACCGCGCGACCGTGCCGGAGCTTCAGGCGAAGGAAGTTAGCAATGCATGTTTTAATGATTACAGTTTCTCTTCTCGCAGCTGCAATCGGCTTGGGTTATCTAATCTTGGGCCGTAACCGTTACGGCAATGCCAATTCGCGGCCTTTCACTCAACTCACCGCCAGAGCCGGTTCGACCGCCACCGGCAGTCTGACTCCTGAACCGTGCCGTACCGTGAGGGTTTATTTCATCAAGCCCTCGCGCTACGACGATAACGGTTACGTTCAATTTTATCGCTGGGGAGTGCAGCCCAATAACACCTTGACGGTGCTAGCTGCGCTTAACGACTCCTACAACCGTAACTTCGGTAGCAAGCGCAATGTTCATCTGGAAACTGTCATCTGGGATGAGATCTGCGACGGCGCGATCGGGCCGGAAACGATCGCCGCGATTCGGGACAAAGCGCGTGAAGACGGGGTCGAATTGCTGGTCGGCATTTCGGGGGTCCAATCCAACCAGTATCCGCGCGGGCGCGACGTGGCGCTGCAGTTCGTAGCCCAGGGCATCACGACCGTGATGGGCGGCTTCCACGTCAGTGGTTATCCGCAGTCGCGCGACTTTTTGCATAGCTGCGGAGTCTCCACCGCGGTGGGCGAAGCCGAGAACTACTGGTGCGACCTGATCGAGGACTTTCTGGATGGCCAGCTCAAGCCCAACTATTCGGTGAGCGAGGGAATTCGTGCCAAGACCGGCACTGGCGATATCCTAGTGCCGGTGATCACGGATGCCCAGTTGCCGATGGTCAATGATCGCTACCTGACCCGCTTCTTCAACGATACCCAGACCACCTTGGACACCTCGCGTGGCTGTCCCTTTACCTGCTCCTACTGCTCGGTGAAGAACGTGATGGGGCGTACGATGCGCTCGCGCGACCCCAAAGCGGTCGTTGCCTGGGTGCGCGACGCGGTCTTCAACCATGGCATCGATTCGTTGTTCCTGGTCGATGACGATTTTTTTCGCAGCCCGCGCTGGGACGAAATCCTAACCGGGATGGTGGAAGTCAAGAAAGAATTTCCGCGCCTATCCTTCATGATGCAGGTGGACGTCGACGCATCGTGTTTTGCCAACGTCGCCGAAGACGAGAAGAGCAGCGCCAAACATGCCCGCAGCCAGCGTTTCGTCGAACTGGCGGCGCGCGCGGGCTGTTATCAGGCCTTCGTCGGGATCGAGTCGCTCAATCCCGAAAATCTCAACCATGCTACCAAGTACCAAAACACCGAGGACCGCAACCACCGCTTGGCGGCCGAGGAGTCGCGCGCCCGGCTGCTCAACAAATATCGCCGGGTGGTCGATAACTGGCACAAGGTAGGAATTTCGGTGCACGCCGGCTACATGCTAGGTTTCCCCTTCGACGGCCCCGACTGCGGCAAGATCGCGGCTCGGATGCTCAAGCAGCTCGGGTTCGATATCGTGTCCTTCTTCATCATGACGCCGCTGCCGGGCACCGAAGATCAGATCCGCTATGCGCGCGAAGGCGAAATTATCGACTGGGACTTCAACAACCTCGACTCTCAGCATGTCACCCTCAAGCACGATCGAATGGACCGCTATCTGTGGTTCAATGCCTATACCGAGGCCTTCAAACGCTTTTATTCCCCTGCCCGCTTGCTCCACACCATCTTCACCGTAGCCGGTGGACGGGGCTTGTCAGCCGAAGCGCGGCGCTCGGTGCTGCGCCAATTCCTGTATTACTTTTTCAGCTATCGTCAGGGGCGCCATCCGATGGTGGGTGGGGTATGGCAGATTCGCCGGCGCGATTTGCGCCGAGCCGCTGTAACCGACGACGAAGCACAGCGCCTGTATCTGGCCAACCGCCGCTTTAACGCGATCCTGCACGGCAGCGCCGAAGGTTTCGCGGGCGCGCCCGCGTAGCCTAAGCCTCACCATTGCTTCGCCCAAGGCCAGCGCCCCGTAATGGGGCACTGGCCTCCAGCCGGGCCATTCACCACAAGCAACGATACCGGTCAGACACTGGCGATCAATTCGGTGGCCCTAACCTTTTCGAATCCGGATCTTTTCTCCGTCGCCGAGATCGAGGCGACCGCCGGCATCGCGGTTTACATCCGTGAGGTCGAAGCCTAATCGGGAACCACCACGTTCATGCAACCGCCACTGGTGTTGGTTCCAAACATTGGGGCGATATTCAAACTGACGGTGACGGCTAGTTCGACCCCACCGTAGCCGGATCCTGCCGCGCGACGAGCGGCGGCACCGCCCACTAAGCCGCTACAGCTTTCCATGACCGCGAAGCGCTCCACTTATTTAGGAGACGCGAACCAAGAAATCGTTGAGCAAGCCGCTGCGGTGTCAAGCACGGGCTGAGCACGAAGCCGCCGCAAAGGGCTAACCAGCCTCAATCCCACCAACGCCCATCCCAACCTTTTTCCGTCGAAAGTGGCGGGAGACTGAGCATTTTGCCTCAAGTCGGGTACTTACAACTTCAGCAAGGGTCGCTGCGGTTTCGGATTGAAGCTTGCCCTAAGGTACGGACTGGCGTCGAAACTTTACTGAGCTTTTTTAGCTCGCTTTTACTCGCCATTTGCGCCGAACCTAGGTCACCAAGCCCGCAAACTTGTCATGTAGCAAGAGCATGTTACGCCTCACAGACCCTAATTTGAGCAAAAATAATCAGCTGTTATCTCGAATCCACTGATAAAAGGAAATTTAAAATAATTTAACATTATTCAAATTAAATACCCAAAATTCAATATTAACTGAATTTTAGTTAATCTCTTGACAGTTATATTTTGAATCTGGCACTTATCTTAATCTAAACAATGCGGAGGCCAGAAAGAGGCGGCCTCGCAGAGGAAAGCGCATGATAAAAGCGAACGTTTTTGTTTTAGGTTTGGTCGCCGCCCTCGCCTTGCCGTGGAGCACCGGCCCGGTCTGGGCTCAGTCGACTTGCCCCAGCTCTGTGCCCACCTGCGACACCAACGGAAACCCAGCCGATCTGAGCGGAACATTCATCTGTACAGTCGTTAGTGTGAACCCCACGGGGCGGGTCAGCAGTGGGGTGGTCACCGTGACCAGCAACGGCGCAGGGAGCATCACGGGCTCCCAAGCGAACAACAACAACGGCTCGAGTTCGACTACTTATTCGGACTTCGCCGCGCTACCGGGCAGCACTTACTGTCTGAATACCAACGACACCGGCTACGTCTTCCCCAGCGGCGGCGGCTGTGCAATGGCGCTGGTGATCGACAACGGCAAGACCGAAGTACGCTTGATCGACACGACCGAGAACAACGCCTCGGCGCTTGTCTGTAACAAACAGTAACCTAGCGAGGTTCAGCCCTTGTCACGACTAATCACGATATCAACGGCGGCTTGCGCCGCCGCATTCGTCGGGTTGCTCGCGGGTTGCAGCAACGGTTCGAGCAAATCCTCCGCGATCCCGACCCCAATTGCCACGCCGACCGCAGTCCCGACCCAGGCGCCTACTCAAAAACCTACGCAGGGGCCAACTCAAGCGCCCACGCAAGCACCAACACAGGGACCAACCCAAGCGCCCACGCAAGGGCCAACCCAGGCGCCCACCTCAAGCGGCACCAGTACTTCGACCAGCACTAGCACGGCGACCCCAACCGCCACCGCCAGCGGAGGGCCGACCCCAGGCCCGACTCCGGCAACCTCGGGGGCCGGCGCTTTCATGCCGTTGCTCAACTGACGGTCCGATGGCCAGTCATCTGAATCAACAAACAGGAAAAAGGACCCCAATTCGGAGTCGCGATATGGCAAAGCTAATTCCAATTCTCGTGGTCGTGATGTTTATGCTTGGCCTGGGCATGGCGCAGGCCCAGCAAACATGCCCCAGCCCCCTTCCTACCTGCGCCTCGCAGGGTAACTTCGAGCTAGTTAATGGCACCTACGGATGTACGGAAGTAACTGCACACAGCGACAATACGGTAGAAGTTGGTGTTATCGTTTTGACCGCAGGAGGGGGCACGCTTAACGGCTCCTCTGCCAGCAACAGTAATCAGAGCTCGGGCACGACCTACAACGACTTTTCCCAGCAGAGCATCAGCGGCACAATCTGTGTCAACGCGGATAATACTACAGGCTATCTGACACCCTCCGCCTCATCCAAGAGCTGTCCTCTCGCCATGACCCTGGGCGGTATCGTCAGTAACACGGCCACTCAGATTCGCTTGCTGGGAACGGCAGAGGGACGCTCGCAGACCGTGGTCTGCAGGCTGCAATAAGTCTCATCATCTCGCTGGGCGCGCACGACTTTTCGCGCGCGCCCGCGGTCATTCGCGGGTTTGGCCCGCTGGAGCCGAGCAACGCATGGCTCCCAGTGGAGTCCGCCTTGGCTTTTGTCCTCAGCCACCGAGCCGATTAGTCTCGAAAATTCCTTCTTCGACCAAGCCGCCGCTTTGATAGCAGCGATATCCTCCTGATAGCCGCGCACCGGCAGCGTGGCCGCTGAAGCGGCAGTCCGAACCATCGGCAAGGATGTCGATAGTGACGAAGACCGCGTCGCCGACAATCCAGCCCGAATAAATACGACCGACGTCATCGGCACCGCCGTTGCGGCATATAATGTTACCGAAGGAGCAATGGTAGGCGCCGATGAGCTGGCTGCCGTTTTGGCTCAAGGTCAAGCTTATCGAGTTGACCGCGTTGCAGCGCTCGGCAATTCCGCCTAAGGTGATGCCGCAATTGGTCACCCGGCTCTGTCCTTCCCAGATACCGTTTACGTCGGCGGGAGGCAACTTGCCGAGCGGAGGTTGGCTGGTACAGCAATAGAGGCCAGCAACAAGCGCAAACAAAGCGAGCGGGCCGCAACACTCAACAGTAGCCATCGCTGCCTCCGTGCAGGTATTGGGAGCGCGTGACTGAAGTCGCTAGTCGAAATTCCCTGCGCGAAGCCCCCGAACCTCACGCAGAGCACTTATTACGCCCGATCAGGCGCCGGCAGTATGGCGGATCCAGTTGACGATCGTGGGCAAGGTCTGCGGGGTATGTCCCATGTGGCCGCCGGGAAATAAGCGCACGGCCTTGGGCTCGCCATGTTCAAGCAGCAAATAGACGTCTTCCACCGGGACTTGGCGATCATCGCGCCCGTTGACCACCAAGATCGGAGCATGGTTGCGGTCCAAGACACCCTGCTCCAGCAGGGAAAAGGCCTTAACCCGCTCGGCGTATTCGGCGGAGCTCGACGCGCCCACGCTGCGCGCGCGGGCGGCCGCCAGATCCATCAGGTAACTGTCGGCGAATTGCGATTTCATCACCCATTGCGGCTGGAAAAAGTGGTGGACACCGCCGCCCCAATTGACCGCGGCCGCGACCCGTTCCGGATAGCAGTGAGCAACCTTGGTTGCCCAGTAGCCGCCGTAGGAGCGGCCCAAAATCGCGACGCGACTGGGATCAAACTCGGCTTGAGTGGCGATCCAATCCAGCACCGTGACAAACTGCCGTTGCGCGTCAAGCGAACCGGGCAACGGAGCTTGGCCAGTGCCGGGCATGTCCAGCGCAACCGTGGCGAAGCCCTGCGCCAGGAACAACTCGCTGATGGGATGGCCCTCCTCCTTCCAGCCATCGATCCCGCCCCAATGCAGCAAGACCGGCTGCTTCGCGCCACGCCGGCGGCGGACATGAACGGGTAGCCGGCTGCCTTCTCCGGCACGACCCGGGAAAGGTAGTTCGATCGCTTCCAACGGCGGATCGAAGTAAATCCCGGCCCTGATAAAGCTGCGCAAGGATTTTTCGTAGCAAGCCAGCTTTTTGGGATGGTTGGGCACCGGGTAGCGGCCAGTCTGGTAGAGCCCGTAGGCCTTGAGGAATGCTTCGCGCGCCTGCTCGCGACGACCGGCGGCCTCATGCGCACAGGCGGCCTCATACAGACCATCGCCCGCTGCTTCCCACACGCTGCCCCAATGCTCTCCGTCGCGGCTGGTTAGTCGCTCGATTGCCGCGCTGGCCACCACCTCGTCGGTCACCGCGAAGGGGGCCTTGGCACCCTTGAGCCGCTCGCGCAGCGATTGCTTGATTTCGGCGATGTTCTTTTCGCGCGCCTGGTCGCTCATGCCCTTGCCCCGTGTTGCCAGGATTAGTGCGGGTGGCAACTTGGTAGAAATTATCTTTTACCACAAACCGCCCGTAGATGGTCAGCGGCAAATTGAAGCATATTTGCCACCATCGCACGTTCGGACCTGGTTCGCGATTTGAGGGACTCAGGACGATCGTGGTATAGCCTCCCACATCGGCTATGAGCAAACCACGCATCGCGGTCTTCTCGGGGCCTCGTTCCACGGTGGCCAATTCGCCGCTGCTGGTAACCAGTAATCAGGGCCGCTTGGCGCACGAGCGCCAATTGGAGGGCCGCTTCGATCACCTGGTACCACAACGGCTGTACGAGCCGGTCAAAATCAAGATTGAAAAGTTCTCGGCTCATCCCCTCGAACAGGACGCACGCGAGGTTTATCACGATAACGGCTTGGATTACTGGGAGGCCGAATTGCGGCCCGAGGATGGGCCACTCCTGCTGCCCTATGTGGCTCGGCGCGCCAACGGTACACCCCAAGGCACGCCCTTCGAGCAAAGCGATTTGCACGACCCCCAGGGTGGCGGCCGGCAGAGCTTTTACCCGGATGCCTCGCGCCTGTTCGAGGAGATCGACCGCTCCATCAGCGGCCGCAATTCGCAGGGTGAGGGAAATACCCTGGCGCGGATCGCGGACTTCGACTTCGTACGGGCGCTTCCGCCGGCGGGATACACCCTGCGCGGCGAGCGCTCGGGACGCGATTATTTCCCTTACTTTCCCAACGGCACTTTTCCACCGCCGGGCGCGATGGCCCGGGTTGTCAACGTAGTCCAAGGCGCCCTCGCAAGCGGGCGATATGCAGGCGCGATCTGGCTGGAAGGCAGTTCGCATCTGGAAGAGACCCTCTACTGGCTAAGCCTGCTGGTCGATACGGAGCTGCCTATCGTGGGGGTTGCCGCTCAGCGGCCCCACGGCGCGCTCTCAGCCGACGGCGACCGCAATATCGTCGATGCCGCCAGCTATATCGTAAGTGGGCAGGGGAACGGTCTCGGAGCGGTCGCCGCCATCGACGAACAGATTTTCGCCGCGCGCGATTTCAAAAAAAATGACGATCGCCCGGGCGGCTTCAAGGCCACCGGGGGGCATGGAGGAATCCTCGGGACGATGGGACCACCAGTCACCATCTGGTACTCCCCGCGTTACCGCCATACCGCAAATTCATTGGTAAACGTCAGCCGGCTGCCATCGGAACTGGCCCTGCCCATGGTTGACGGCCAACGCGAGCCGGCTCGGCTGGCGATCAAGAACGCTGACGGCAGCTTGCGTGGCGAGGCAATGGCGAGAGTTCATATCGTCAAGTATGCCCATTACAGCGCCGACGGCGACGATCCTGAGCAGGAAGTCGATATCATGGCACGTCTTAACAAGGCGCTGGCCGAGCAGGATAATCTCGATCCGGGAACGCCCAAGCTGCATGGGATGGTGCTGGAGGGTTCGGCAGCATATGGGCAGGGCTCTAATTCTCAGACGGCCGCACTCACGATCGCGAGCTTCAGCGGATTACCCGTGGTGCGGGTAGGCCGCGCTGACCCCGGCGGCCGAGTCAGCGCCGATAGGCACGACCTATTTATTCGAGGCAGTAACCTGGATGCCAATAAGGCACGGCTTTTGTTGATAGCCGCGATGCTGCGGCTGGGGCGGTTGCCCCGCGCGCGTGACCCGCGCCATCCAACTGCCGCTGAGTCGAGTGCGACACTGGCCAAGATAGCTCAGTTCCAGGAGCTGTTCGAAAGCCATTAGGCCGGCTAGCAGATATTTCCTTGAGACGCTGGTTGGCACCCTGCCGCCCGCCGCTTCACTGTTGGGGCTGAAGCTCATATTCGCGGCAAAGGCATATCGTGCAATGATGCAGCCTTGCGCCACCCGCGCTACGGCTAGTTAGGATGCCTCTCCTGGGGACAAAGCGTCATGGTATGCTTAAATGGGATTGTGATAGGTTTTTTCATTCTACCGGGTTCAGTGCTTTATGTCGTCAATCCTTAAGGAAAACCGACGCGACATCATTCTTCGGCATGCCCGCTCCGATGATGTCAGCGGCCTGACTCAGGTGGTGATCACCTTGGGCTGCCTTGCGCTGGTTTGGTGGGCCACGGTCTTGAGCGCCAAAATTTCCCTGTGGCTTACCGTTCCTTCCATAATTTTGATCAGTCTATTCACGCTGCGGGTCTTTGCTTTAATGCATGAATGCGGCCACGCCAGCTTGTTTCGCAACCAGCGGCTTAATCGCGCATTCGGTTTCGTGCTGGGGGTGATTGCCGGCATGCCGCAGTATGTTTGGTCACAGCACCATAGCTATCACCATGCTAACAATGGCAACTGGGAGAAATACCGCGGGCCCTACACGACGCTATCCGTCACGGAATATGAAGCCCTGACAAGCACACGGCGGATAATATATCGCGGTAAATGCAGCATCGTTTTTACACCCTTCGTGGGCTTCATCTATTTGATTTTCAACCCACGCTTTACCTGGCTCAAAGGCAGTCTCAGCCTGTTGTTCCACATCTGCCGAAATAAGCTCGCGCAGCCTCACCTGACGATGATAGCGCACTTAGCCGGTTTCAAATCGCCCTATTGGAAGTCGCGCAAGCAATACTGGCACATGTTCAGCAACAATCTCGTATTGCTGACTGGATGGATACTAATGAGCTGGACGATGGGCACAGCGCGGTTTTTCGCGATCTATTTAATCAGCCTGTCGATCGCCGGTGGCGTGGGAATCATGCTGTTTACCGTGCAGCACAATTTCGAGCATTCCTACGCCAGCCACACTCGAGGTTGGGACTACGAAACCGCTGTCATAGAAGGAACCAGCTTTTTGCTTTTGCCGCGCTGGTTGAACTGGTTCACCGCCAACATCGGGTATCATCACATTCACCATCTATCTGCCAGGATTCCCAACTATCGGTTGATCGCATGCCACAACGAACATCGGGATATGTTCTCGGATGTAACCCGTATCACGTTGTCCGGAGTACCTAAGGCGTTGAAATACATATTGTGGGATGAGCGTGCGCAGCGAATCATTTCGATCGCGGAATATCGCCGGCTGACCGGCAACCGGGTATGGCCGGAGGATATTGCGGCAACTGTTTAAATTGCTCCGAGTTCGAGTTAGCGCGGCACCGGGTCGAACGACCCATCGCGCCGTGCGGAATCCCGATGCTGTCCCTTCTCTTATCTTGTTCGATAAAGGCGGGGCAGCCTGAGCTCTTTCCATTTTCTTTCCAATGCGGGGCGTCGCAGAGCCATCCACATGGGAGGAGATTGCCCGATTCCGGCGTACCGGTTCCAACGAGGATCCAGGCGCAGATGGCCGCGCCCCCTAATGGTTGATGACTACAATACGGCGGTTAAGTTTTTTGCGGGCTTTTGGAGGCGGCGAGCGGATTCGAACCGCTGCATCGAGGTTTTGCAGACCTCTCCCTTGCCACTTGGGTACGCCGCCTCGTGATCTTCAACGCATGCAGTTTGACCTTAACTGGGTAGCATGCGCGTTCAAAGCTCGCAATTGGGGCCTGATAAATCGGCATCGTTTGAGGTCCTGACCTAAGCCATCCGAGCGGTTCTGGCCGTCAAAGGCTGACCTAATCCGCCCGCCGCCGTTGGATAGCTCCCATTTGACCAGCAAGAGTGGAACCGGGCGCCAACCGGCGTACTCAAAAATTTGAGACTGTTCACGGATGCCGACCATGTGCTAGGTCAGGTTAAAGCAGCTTATGTCGCGGTACGGGACTGGCTGCCGGAACATCCTTCATCCGCTTGACGGCGCTGCCCGCCCATCCTCGTGAATGGAGAAAATGACGTGGCCGACCATCCAACCCCCTCCCCAATGCAGCAGCTAATGTCAATCGCCCAAGGCCATCTGGCGGCCGGCGCCCTTAAGGCGGCATTGGAATTGGAAATTTTCACCTTGATCGCCCATGGCATCGACACTCCCGCGGGGTTGGCCGAGGCCAAGAAGGCGGCGCCGCGCGCAATGCGTCTGCTGTGCGACGCGCTGGTCGGCCTGGGCCTACTCCAACGCCAGGGCGAACGGCTGAGCCTTTCCGAGGAGATGGGCCGGCTACTGGTCAAGGGCGCGCCCACCTATATGGGTGGCCAGATTGGGATCAACAACGCGCCGTGGTTTTGGGAAGGTGCGCACCATCTGGCAGATATCGTTCGTGGCGGCCATCCACTGACCGCGCAAAGCGCGGAAGCAGTGGAACATCCTTTTTGGGAAGAATTCGAGCGCAACTCGCGCCAGATGGCGGCGGCCAACGGCAAGGCGCTGGCGGAACTACTGGCCGAGGTTATGAATGAGGCAGGCCCGCGCTTGATTCTGGATATCGCCTGCGGCAGCGGATTTTACGGTTTTTCGCTCTTGAAGCGCTTTCCCCAGGCACGCCTGGTCAGCTTCGACTATGCCAACGTGCTGCGGCTGACTGAAAAGGACGCCGAGCGCGAGGGGCTGCGCGAGCGGGTTGAATTTCGTCCCGGCGACCTGTTCCACGACGACCTTGGAGCGGGCTACGACCTGATCCTGGCCTGCAACATCTTTCAGATTTACGGCCCGCAAAAGGTCGTTGAGTTGAGCCGCCGGCTATATCAGGCGCTGGAACCCGGAGGACGGCTGCTCGTGCATGGGCCAATCCCCGACGACGAGCGCAAGCAAAACCGCCCCGCCCTGCTGTTCGGCATGAACATGCTGATCTTCACGCAGCAGGGCGACGTCTATACCCTTGCCGATTATCGCCGGATGCTGGAAGAGGCGGGCTTTGGCAATGTCGAATTGCGTGAAGCGGCGGGCTCGCGGCCGGTTCAGGCGGTCCTCGCGCGCAAGTAGTATCGGATCACCGGCTTGCGTAAACTCATGG